>DASPWV010000156.1:0-1521 GCA_035637635.1 Vicinamibacterales bacterium
GTCGCACCGGATGCGACCGCGGCGAAGTTGACCGGCTCGAGCTGCACGCCGCCGGACGCCGTCGTGATGTATTGGATGTTCGCGTTGACGTCGGGCTTCACCTGATTGCGGTAGTACTTGATGTTGATGTCGCTCTGCTGAAGGCTGTTCTTGGCGCTCCGCAGATCGGACCGCTTGTCGAGCGCGTTGCGGACCGCCGCGTCGACGTCGATTGTCTGCGCCGCGAAGGCGGGCGCATCGGTCGGCTCGAAGCTGACGGTCCAGAAGTCGGGAGTGCCCGGATCCAGGATCAGCGCGCGGAGGTTGTCTTGCGCCGTCCTGATGGACGCGTCGGCAACGATCACCCGTTCCTCGTTGCTCGCGACCTCGGCCTGAGCCTGCACGATGTCGATCGGCGCCATCGTGCCAATTTCCACGCGCTTCTGGTTGTCCTTCAGCGATTGCTGCGACAGGGCGAGCGACTGCTCCTGCGCCTTGAGGTTGTTGATGGCATACGACAGATCCCAGTAGGCGTTTTTCACGCTGCGCAGCGTCTGTGTGATCACGGCCTCGAGCTGAATATCCGACAGATCGCGCGACTTCTTGCTGTTGGCGACCTGCTGGCGGATCTGATCGATCGAGTAGTTGCGCAGGAGCGGCTGCGAGTACTGCAGATTCAGGTTCGAGTTGAGTTGCGGGATGTAGTTGCTGAACAGGTTCGTCGTCGTCGACCGCGAGCTGTTCCAGGTCGCGGAATAGTTGCCGCCCCAGGGAAGAAGCTGGTTCATTCCGACAGCCGTTGAGAACGTGCCATTGTCGATACTCGTGGCGCCGCCCGACAACGAGCTCGTGGCCTGCTGGGTCTGCGAGTTCCTTCGCAGATCCGAGGTGAGCTCCGGCGCCCAGAACGACCGCGCCTGCATCACGCTGACGTCCTGAATCTGCGGGTCGATGCGCTGGATGCGGATCCCCAGGTTCTGTTCGAGCGCCGACTTGACCGCTTCGTCAATCGACAGCGGTCGGACGAGGCCGGACGACGACTGCTGCGCGGCATTCTGGGCCGCGGCCTGCAGCGCGGCGCTCAGCGACGACTGTCCGCTCTGGCCGAAAGCGGACACCGACGTGGCAACGATGGCGGAGGCGATGGTGAGAATTCGCAGACGCATTGCTGACGACTCCATCAAGAGAAAGAGAAATCTGGCGCTGTTCTGATCAGTAGACGTTCGGCAGGGGATTCCGGTTCAGGCGATTGTATAATGACTCCCCGCATTCCTGAGGATTTCATGCCCAACTCTTCTCGCGTCACTTACGGACTCGCGACGCTTGCCTGTGTGGCCGTCACAGCTCATCTGGCCGGGTCGCCCACCGCCGCCCCGCGCCGTGCCGCCACGAAGGCGGTCAAAACGGCCGGCGGCGGCTTCGAGTTGACGATCGACAGCATCATGCGCGGGCCGAAACTTGTCGGCTATCCGCCGACCGGTCTCCGCTGGTCCGGCGATTCGTCGCGCCTCTATTTCGAGTGGCGCCGTCCGGGCGACGACG
>DASPWV010000157.1:0-5031 GCA_035637635.1 Vicinamibacterales bacterium
GCCAGCCGGATCTGCTGCTCCTCGACGAGCCCACCAATCACCTCGATCTCGACGCGCGCAACTGGCTCGAGTCGTACCTCGTCGGCTATCCTCATGCGGTCATTCTCGTGTCGCACGACCGCTACTTTCTCGATACGGTCGTGTCGCGCATCGCGGATCTGTCCCTGCGATCGATCACCGACTACTACTGCAACTACTCGCACTATCTCGTGCAGCGCGACGAGCGAATGGAGCGGTTGCGAGACGCGAAGAAGCGTCAGGGCGAGGAAATCGCGCGCGTGCAGGAGTTCATCGACCGGTTTCGCTACAAGGCCACGAAAGCTGCGCAAGTGCAGAGCCGCGTCAAGATGCTCGAGAAGATCGAACGCATCGAGGTGCCGCCTGAACGGAAACGCATTCATTTTCATTTTCCCGCCGCGCCAAAGAGCGGCCGCACGGTGATCGATCTCAAAGGCGCGCGCAAGGCGTACGGCGAAAAGGTCGTCCTCGAAAGCGTCGATCTCCACATCGAACGCGGCGATCGTATCGCGCTCGTGGGTCACAACGGCGCCGGCAAATCAACGCTGATGCGTCTGCTCTCCGCCGAAGAAGCGCCAGACTCCGGCGAACGGCTGGAAGGCCATCAGGTCGTGCTGCAGTACTTCGCGCAGGACGAAGCCACGCGCCTCGATCCAACACTCACGGTGTACGAAACACTCGCCGCCGGATCGCCCGATACGATGATCCCCGCAATCCGCAACATCCTGGGCGGCTTCCTCTTCTCGGGCGACGACGTGTACAAGAAGGCCGCCGTGCTGTCGGGCGGCGAGAGAACACGACTCGCCGTGGCGCGAATGCTGTTGCGTCCGTCGAACACGCTGCTGCTCGACGAACCAACCAACCATCTCGACCTCGATTCGAAAGAGGTGCTTCTCGACGCGCTCGCCGACTACGGTGGCACGCTGGTGTTCGTGTCGCACGATCGGTACTTCGTCGAGCGGCTTGCCACCAAGATTGTCGATGTGGCCGGCGGCAAGGCGCTGCTCTATCCGGGGACGTACACAGAGTTTCTCTGGAGCAAACAGAACACCGCTGCCGCGGCGGTGCCGGCAATGCCGGCGAAAGCGTCAACCCCACAGCCGGAGCTCGCGCCCGCACGTCCTCCGTCGTCGTACGAAGATCGCAAGCGAGACACCGCAGAACGCCGAAAGCGCGACAAAGCCTACAAGTCGCTCCGCGACCGCATCGAGGAGCTCGAGGCGCGCATTGCGGATCGCGAGAAGGCGATCAAGGAACTCGAACAGACAATGGCTACGCCCGGCTTCTACGACGAGCACCTGAAAGCGAAGGCGGTGATCGATCGGCACCAGGCGCTGATGTGGGAGGTCGGCGACCTCCTCAATCAGTGGGAAATGCTGCAGGGCCAGGCGGCAGCGTACGCCGAATCGGGCTAGTCGTCACCTTCGCCGCCTCGCCAGTTTGGTTCGCCCAGGCAATGCCTGACGAGCGAGCGCGGTCTGTTTCAAACGGATACGTGTGAACACGCGCCAAAGACGTCAGTTCGCTTACGCTTCTGTAATCATGCAAACTTTCGCGGCATAATCCAATTTCTGTAATCGCAACGACTTACGCCGTGGTTTGTCTCCTCACCGATGAGGTACGGCGTTTGCGACTCGGGCCGCCGAAGCTGTTGTTGCGTGCATTCTTCCATCGATTCGTCACTCACGCCGGTCATTGATATGCCGACGCGCCGTGTCACGTCCCGCTCCGATCGGCGCACGAGCGATGCAGCCGCCGAGCCGCAGGACGTGTTCTTCCGCCACATGGTCGCCAATATGCGCAACGGCGTGCTCGCCGTCGCGCGCGGCGGCGACGTGGTGCTGATCAACAAAGAGGCCTGCCGCATCTTCGGCCTGCCGTCGGCGGAGAGCGATCTGAAGCGGCCGTACACCGAGGTGCTGCGCTCGCATCCCGACATCATTCGGATCGTGAGCGGCGCTTTCGAGATGGCCGCGTTGCCGAACCGCGCGGAGCTGCGTCTGAAGACCTCGGGCACGGTCATCGGGTACACGCTGTCGCTGGTGCGAAACGAGCAGAACGAGCCCGTCGGCGCTGCGCTGTTTTTCAAGGATCTCACCCACGTGGAACAGATGGAAGAGCGCGAGCGGCTGCGCGATCGGCTTGCCACGATAGGGGAAATGGCTGCGACCGTCGCGCACGAAATCAAGAACCCGCTGGCGGGTATCGAGGTGATGGCGGGTCTGCTGCGGCGTCAGCTCGCCGACAAGGCCGACGCGCAGTCGCTCGTCCGCGACATCATCAACGAAGCCAAGATGGCAAACGCCATCGTGCAGGAAATCCTCGATTTCGTCCGGCCCGTCCGGCTGCAGCTCGATCGCACCTCACTGGACGAAGCGCTTCAGAGCGCCGTGAAGATGGCCGACAGCAAAGCGTCGCGCGGCGACATTTCCGTGCAACTCAACGTGCCGGATCTATTGCCGATGATCCAGGGCGACCAGCATCAACTCACCCAGGTATTCGCCAACCTGCTGATCAACGCCTACGAAGCCCTCGGCGGTCGCGGTGCGGTGACGCTCACTGCGCGCATCACGCAGACGGCGGAGGAAGGAGCGCTCCTGCTCGACGATCTCACGCCGGCGGCGACGGCCGTCATCGAGATCCGCGATACCGGACCGGGGATGAGTCAGGAAACCGCGGACAAGATTTTCAATCCGTTCTTCACGACCAAGCCGCAGGGGTCGGGACTGGGGTTGGCAATCGTACGGAAGATTATCGATGCACACGAAGGACGGATCGACGTGCGGAGCGTTCCCGATCGCGGCACGACATTTCGAGTAACGCTGCCAGTCGCGCAGACCGATGAAGTGGTGAAGCAGATGGTGGAGAGATGAGCCGAATATTAGTCGCCGACGATCACGATGCCTTACGGCGGGGCTTGTCGCTTGCACTCGGCGCGGCCGGACACGAAGTCGAGGAAGCGAGCAATGGCAACGCCGCCCTCGAAAAGCTTCACGAAGGCTACTTCGACATTGTCGTCACCGACCTGAAAATGGGCGGCTCGACCGGCATCGACGTGCTTCGCACGACGAAGACGCTGCATCCATCGGCTTCGGTGATTCTGATGACAGCATTCGGATCGGTCGGCACGGCGGTCGAAGCCATGAAGCACGGCGCCTTCGACTACGTACAGAAGCCGTTCGAGATCGAAGAGATGGAGGTGAAGGTCGAGAAGGCCCTCGAGTTGAAGCGCCTCAAGTACGAGCTCGACTACCTTCGCAACGAGCAGCAGGAGTCCTACAACTTCGATCGAATCATCGGCGCGAGCGAGCCGCTGCAGAACGTGCTCGGGGTCGTCAAGAAGGTCGCTAAGAGTAATTCGACGGTCCTCATTCGCGGCGAGACCGGCACCGGCAAGGAGCTGATTGCCGGCGCAATTCATCACAACTCGCTGCGCTCGGCGCGCAATTTCGTGAAGGTCAACTGCGCGGCGCTGCAGGAGAACCTTCTCGAATCCGAGCTCTTCGGACACGAAAAGGGCGCGTTCACCGGCGCGGACCGCCAGCGCATCGGCCGTTTCGAACAGGCCGACGGCGGAACGCTGTTTCTCGACGAAATCGGCGACATGAGCGCCAGCACGCAGGCCAAGATCCTGCGCGTCCTGCAGGAGCACGAATTCGAGCGGCTGGGTGGAACCCGAACCATCAAGGTGGACGTGCGTCTGATTGCTGCGACCAATCGGCCGCTGCCGGCGATGGTGGCACAGGGCCAGTTTCGCGAGGATCTCTATTACCGCCTGAACGTCGTGACGATTGACATGCCGCCGCTGCGCGAGCGCAAAGACGACATCATTCCGCTCTCGATGTGGTTCGTACGCCGCTTCAGCAACGAGCTGAAGAAGAAACTCAATGGTTTCGACAGCGAAGCGCAGAAGATGCTCGTGCGCTACAACTGGCCGGGAAATATCCGGGAGCTTGAAAACGCCGTCGAACGCGCGGCGCTGCTGGCCGAAGGCTCATTGATCAAAGGTGAAGACTTGCGCCTGGGCGACTTCGCCTCGTCGTCCGGGAACCCGGACGCGGCAACCGTGGTGAAGATTCCGCCGACAGGCATCGCGCTCGAAGAAATCGAGCGCCAGGCGCTGCTCGAAGCGCTCAAGATGTCGAACTGGGTCCAGAAGGACGCCGCGGAGCTTCTCAACATCAGCCCGCGCGTCATGAATTACAAGATCAAGACGCTCAATATCGAGATGCCCCGAAGACGACTGGTCAGCGCGTAAGAGCCGCAGATAGGCCGCAGATAAGCCGCAGATAGGCGGCAGATAAGACGCAGATGGACGCAGATAGGCCGCAGATGGACGCAGATAGGCCGCAGATTAGACATAGATGGATGGCTCTTTCGTAAAGCTCAGGGAAACAGGCGCGCTTTGAGCGCTACGGTCAGTCCATAGCGGTCCGGAGGCCGGCCGGTAAACGCGCGCTGCCCGCTCACAGGCCAGCTGCCACTCACCCAGGGAAACGGGTTGGACACATCCGCACGGTAGATTCCCACGGTCATCGTGTCTTTGACCGTCGCGAAGAATCGAACCGTCGTGCCTCGATCTTTCTTACCGAGCTCCACGCCGTACAGATGGAGGGCCGCCAGATACTTAATGAGACTGTCGTCGCGTGATATCTCTTCGCGAGTGAGCGTCACTCCCACGACAGTCGACGAAGTGATCGGCATCGCAAATTGCCCGCCGGCGTAGTACCCGGCCTTGTCGATGGCTTTCGGATCCAACGCGAGAAACTCCGCCGAAGACTGGGTCGGACCCCACGTGTATTGCGCGACCTCGCCGAAGAATGCAACGAAGCGATGCGGCTGCACTTTTCCACTCACCACGATCGCATCGTCATTGCGCTTCGACGCCCAGTAGCTCGGGAGACGCTCGACTCGCGATCCCGTAAAACCTTTCTTCCAGGCGACGCGAACATCAACCGGCCGAACGGGTCTGGCGCGCGCCGACACGACGGTCGTCAACCCGCTGTTCGCGTC
>DASPWV010000158.1:0-4531 GCA_035637635.1 Vicinamibacterales bacterium
TGGACAAATCCACATGCGGCGCGTCGATGGGTGGCAACAGATTCCCGTCGTACTCGAGCAGCACGCGGCGGAGCAGCTGAAGAGCGTCGCATAAGATGAAACAGTACGCGGTCACCGAGGCGGTACGGCGCTTTTCAACCAGATTAGAGACACGACCCTCCCCAAACCGGTTCTCTATGACTCGGTGTCTCTGTGGCCTGTACAGTGGCTATTCTTCGGTTCTCACGTACTCGAAATCGATTGGCTGACGATTGATCCCGCGCGGCGGCGGCGCGATGTAGTTGGCAAACTGTCCGGGTTTGTAGACCGGCGTCACCTGCAGGCTGCGCAAATACTGTTTGTCCTCGGCGGTCGGCAGCCATTCATCGCGGCGGCGCTGCCATTCTTCGGCCGAGAGGGCGTTCCCCCACGGATCGAAATGGCGACCGGCGTAGATGCCGATCTGTCGATTGAACTTTCGCGAAGGCAGGAAGATGCGATCCGAAAGGCCATGCGGTTCGAGCACGCGCTTGTTCCATCGATCGACGCCGGCCTGGCAGTCGCCGACGTACCAGTCGCGCAGCACCTCGTTGAGCGCGTTCCGCATCGGGACTTCCTTGCGGACGATGCGGCCGCTTTCGTCGAGGAGATCGAGCACATACACATTGCCTTCGAGCACGTGGTCGTCTTCGAACTTGTCTTCTTCCGCGCGGCCCTTCAGCCCGTTGGCAAAGTAGTTGGCGGCGTTGCTCGAGACCTCTCCGCCATGCAGATCGAGGCTCTGGCTGAACCAGAAGTTCACGAATTTTTGAATGAGCGGAATGTCGATGCCCCCGAGCTTGCGCACGTCGCCCGAGAAACCGGCGTCTTTCAGCAGTTGGCAGCTGCGCTCGAGAATGCGCGAGATGCCCGACTCGCCGACAAACATGTGATGCGCTTCCTCGGTGAGCATGAAGCGCGTGGTCCGTGAGAGCGGATCGAGGGAGCTTTCCGACAGCGAGAGCAACTGCGATTTGCCGTCGCGATCCGTGAACATCGTGAACGCGAAGAAGTCGAGCCACGTGTCGATGGGCTCGTTGAACGCTTCGAGCATCCTGGGCGAATCGGTGTTGCCGCTGCGCCGATCGAGAAGCGCTTCTGCTTCTTCACGGCCGTCGCGGCCGAAGTAGGAATGCAGCAGATACACCATCGCCCATAGATGGCGTCCTTCCTCGACGTTCACCTGAAAGAGGTTGCGAAGATCGTACAGGCTGGGGCAGTGTGCACCGAGCTGACGCTGCTGCTCCACGCTGGCGGGCTCGGTGTCGCCCTGCAGGACGATGAGGCGGCGCAGCTGGTTGCGGAACTCGCCGGGCACTTCCTGCCAGACAGGCTGCCCCTTGAAATCGCCAAATCCAATACGACGATCGGAGGTGGGTTCGGCGAGAAAAATGCCCCACCGATACTCCGGCAACCTGACGTAGTCGAAGTGCGCCCAGCCTGCCGCGTCGACGCTGGTCGCCGTGCGCAAATAGACCTGATGGTGATCCTGAAAACCTTGCGGCCCCATCTCGCGCCACCAGTCGAGATAGTGCGGCTGCCAGTGCTCGAGCGCCCGCTGCAGTCTCTTGTCGCCCGACAAGCCCACGTTGTTGGGAATTCGATCGGCGGAGATCATGACATCACCACAAAGTGCCCGACGTGCCTAATGTGCGGGCACCCCAGGCACCCCAGGCACTTTAGGCACTCTATGTCCGTTTCCAGTCAAACTGCGGCCTGCCCTCCCGTCCATAGACGGTCAGCGCGCCGCGTTCGCCGACGGCATTTGGCCGCTGGAAGATCCAGTTCTGCCACGCGGTGAGCCGGCCGAAGATTTTCGTTTCCATCGTCTCGGGACCGGCAAAGCGCAGATTGGCTTCCATGCCCGTGAGCGCATCCGGCGAGAACGCCGTGCGCGCCTCGATGGCCAAACGGACCTCGTCGTCCCAATCCATGTCGTCTGGTGCGAACGACACCAGACCGGCATCGAGCGCTTCCTGCGCATCGAACGGGCCATCGTGATTGAGCACTTCGCGGACGCGCTGCGGCTCGCCCAGAAAGCGCGTCTCGAGCCGCGAGAGACCCGTGCTCATCGGGTAGGCGCCTGCGTTCATCGCCGAGAGCTGAATCGTGTTGGACTCGTCGGGGTTGTTGAGCATGTAGATGCGATCGCAGGCGAGCGCAAGGTCGAAGAGCGTTCCTGCGAAGGCGTTCCCGGGCTCGACAAGCGCGAAAAAGCTCCGTGAGGTCAGGTCAAGCCGCTTCAGCGTGCGCCGGATTTGGCTGATGATTTCACGCACCAGCCAGTGATTCCTGTTGGCATCGAGCGCGCGATCCACGTCGAGCACGGCGGTCGCGTCGCCAACTGCTTTGAGAGCGACCATTCCAATCTCAGGCTCGTTGAAACGCAACCGCAAGAGTGCGTCGTCGAGCTCGCGGAACGCACGCAGCGCCCACGATTGATCGCCCGCTGCGAGAAACTCTTCGGCCGTCAGCGGCTGCGGAGTGTCGGGCGCGATGATCGTGAGCTCGCAAGTGCGTTTCGTGCGATCGATCGTTCCCTGTAGGTATCGATATCTGATCGAATCGCCGTCCACCGCCGGCGCGAGCGGCGCAAGTGCTATCCCCGGCCCGCTCGATGGACGATCCGAGAGCTTCGCGAGCTCCGCCGCGCGGCGCGCCACGCCATCCTTGAACTGGCTCGCGGGCCAGGCCTTGTCGACCAGACGCCACTCGACGGCCCGCCGGCCTCTGACGCCCTCGACGAGCGTGCCGAACACGTCCGCCAGATCCCGGCGGACCTTCCGCTTGTCGACGACACGTGTCAGTCCGCCCGTCCCGGGCAGCACGCCGAGCAGCGGGGTCTCGGGAAGCGCCACCGACGCCGAGCCATCGTCGACAAGATGGATCTCGTCACACGCGAGCGCGAGCTCGTAGCCCCCGCCGGCGCAGATGCCGTTGAGCGCCGCCAGGAACTTCACCCCGCTCTGGACGCTCATATCCTCGATGCCCAAACGCGTCTCGTTGGTGAACTTGCAGAAGTTCACCTTGAATCCGTGACTGGAGGTGCCGAGCATGAAGATGTTGGCGCCGGCGCAGAAAATGCGCGGCTTCAGACTGGCGACGACCACCGCGTGAACTTCGGGATGTTCGAAGCGAATTCGCTGCAGCGCGTCGGCAAGCTCGATGTCGACGCCGAGATCGTACGAGTTGAGCTTCAGCTTGTAGTCCTGTGGACGCAGACCCGCGTCTTCTTTGACGTCCATGGCGAGGGTCGCCACGGAACCATCGATGCTGAGGTTCCAGTGTTTGTAGCGATCTGGCGCGGTTTCGAAGGTGATGGAGAGCTGATCTGTAGCGATCGTGCGGTCCACGCGGCGAGTGTACACCAGTTTAAACGAGCGTTCAAATACGTGATACGCTGCGCAGACTGCGATGCCAAAGCTCGCGGGCGCGTCCGATCGCCGAATCGAGATTCTCAAGAGCGCCGCCGCGGCGTTCCGGCATCGCGGGTATCACGGCGCCAGCGTCGACGAGATTGCCTCGGCGCTCGAGATGACGAAAGGGAATCTCTATTACTACTTCCGGAACAAGGAAGAGATTCTCTTCGCCTGCCACGATTATTCGCTCGATGTGCTCCTGTCGCTCATGGCGGACGTGCAGGCCGCCTCGGTCGGTCCGAACGAGAAGCTGCGGCGTCTGATCCTCGCATTCATTCACGTCATCCTCGACGAGCTTCAGGGAACGGCCCTGACGTTGGATCTGCAGGCGCTCTCCCCGCCGCTTCTGAAACGCATCATCACGAAGCGCGACCGCTTCGATCGGGGCATGCGCGACATCATTCAGCAGGGGATCGACGAGGGCACGTTCCGTCATGCCGATCCGAAGCTGATCGCGTTTGCAATTATGGGCGCCGTCAACTGGATTCCGAAGTGGTTCGACCCGGCCGGACCTGCTTCGTCCGAACAGATTGGCCACGCGTTCGCGGACTATCTGGTGGATGGATTAGTCGTTCATACGTAGGGCGGGTTTCGCCGCGTTCCAACGCGCGCGATCGCTCAGGCGTGAGTGATTCGGGTTCAGGACCGCGAGCTAACGTGAAGCCAGCGAATACGCCTCTGCCTGCTCGTGTGCGTGATACGAGCTGCGCACGAGCGGACCGGCCTCGACGTGCACGAACCCAAGGCCGAGCGCGATCCGCTTCAACTCCTTGAACTCGTCGGGATGGTAATACCGCGTCATCACCGCGTGAGACGATGACGGTCTGAGATACTGCCCAATCGTCAGAATCGACACGCCGGCATCGCGCAGATCGCGAAAGACCTCGACGAGTTCAGCTTGCTCTTCACCCAGACCGACCATCAGGCCTGTTTTCGTGGCGATGCCAGGCGCAGAGCGACGCGCCCGGTCGAGCAGCTGCAAAGTCCGCGCGTATTTGCCGCCCGATCGCGCCATGCGATACAAGCGCGGAACGGTCTCGGTATTGTGATTGAGCACGTCGGGTCGCGCATCGAGCACGGTCTGCAGTGCCGCC
>DASPWV010000159.1:0-8040 GCA_035637635.1 Vicinamibacterales bacterium
CGACCTGTTTTCACTCATAGGGCTTCGACCGGTCTCGCTCGGCGACGCTCCGTCGTCAAGCGCGGATGCACGGCTGGTCTACCACGAGCGAGAGCAGGATGACACGGCAACTGCCACCCTGATCGCGACGGCCACCGGGCAGGGCTTGCCTCTCGTCCTGAACATTCGATCGTCGATTGGTTCTGACCGTGCGGCCACGCTTTCAGCTCTCGCCAGCCATGACCAGAGCATGGTTGTTGGCGATCTCGATGCGCTTCCAGGCATCGCCGCCTTCCGCGTTGGTTTCGTCGCCGGACCGGCGGCGCTTGTCGCGGGTGCGCGGCTGTGGAAGCAGGCGTTTTCGATTTGTACGGCCGCCCCCTCGCAGCGCGCGGCGCTCATCGCGCTCGATCGCCGCCGCAAGGAGGCGCGATGACCGCGCACGCGGCTCCCGAGGGCCAGCAGGCGACCGAGATTCGCTACAGCCTCATGGAGTTGGCCGAGCAGCTTCCCGACGTCATTTCCCTCGGCCGGGGCGATCCGGATCTCGATACGCCCGCCGCAATCATCGATCGGGCCGTTGCCGCGGTCGCGGGTGCACACGAGATGCCGAACGTCCAGGGACTCGACGTGCTCCGCGCCGCCATTGCCAATCGCTACGAGCGCGACAAGGACCTTCGGTTCGATCCCGAGCGCGAAATCCTCGTCACCAACGGCGCGCAGGAAGGGCTCTTCCTGACGATGCTCGCCCTCGTTGATCGGGGTGATCGTGTGCTCGTTCCAGACCCGCGCTACTCATCGTACGACCAGGCCATCGAGGCCGCTGGCGGCACGACGGTCGAAGTTCCAACTCGGCTCGAGCGCGACTTTCACCTCGAACCCGAAGAGCTGTCGCGCCGTGCACACGAGGGCAAGGTGCTGATTCTCGTCAATCCGAATAATCCGACCGGATCATGCATCCCGCCGCAAGGCGTGCGTGACATCGCAGCAGTTGCGAAACGCGCAGGACTCACCGTGGTCTCCGATGAGATCTACGAGAGCCTTGTGTTCGATGGTGGCTCGGTGCTGTCGGTTGCGGCGTGCGAGGGCATGCGAAACCAGACGGTCACGCTGTCGGGATTCTCGAAAACGTACGCGATGACAGGATTCCGCGTCGGCTATCTTATTGGTCCGCCTGGGTTCATCGCCGCCGCTACACGATTGAAGGCCGCAACCTCCGGGCCGTGCTCGCTTCTTTCGCAGTATGCGGCGGTGGCCGCGTTGCAGGGATCGCAGGATTCGATCGACGAGTTTCGACGCGTGTTCGACGAGCGGCGCCGATTGATGATGTCGGGTCTCGATCGCCTTGGAATCCCGTACAGCCATCCCGGTGGCGGCTTTTACATCTGGGCCAATATCGCTCGCTTTGGAATGCCTGCGGAGTTGTTCTGCCGGCAGCTCCTCACCGAGGCGCGCGTTCTCATGTTTCCTGGAACATCGTTTGGAAAACGCTGGACCGAGTATGTCCGGATCTCGCTGCTGCAGCCGTCGGCGCGTCTCGAAGAAGCCTTGAGCCGGCTTTCGCGATTCGTGACGGCTCTCGGCGCGCCACAGGTGCTCGCATGAGCGATCGGCTTCGCGGACGCATCGCCATCGTCACCGGAGGCGCTGCTGGCATCGGGCAGGCGACCGCGCGCCTCTTCGCGAATGAAGGCGCCCACGTTGTGGTCCTCGACAAGGACGGTGCCGGCGCCGAGTCTGTCGCTGCCGAGATCACCGAACGAGGTGGAACAGCAGCCGCTCGCACTACGGATGTCTCGCGCGCCGACGAGGCTGAAGCTGCCGTGGCGTTCGCGGTCGAACGATTCGGCACGGTCGACGTGCTCGTCAACAACGCCGGAATCGAGCTGAAGCGGCCCGTCGAAGAGACGACGGAGGAGGAATGGGATCGCGTGCTCGCGGTAAACCTGAAGTCCGTGTTCCTGATGTCGAAGAACGTGATCGGCATCATGAAGGCAAAACGACGCGGCGCAATCGTGAACAACTCCTCGGTCGGCTATTTCATCGCGGCACCGAACAGCGCCGCGTACGGCGCCTCCAAGGCCGGGATGATGGCGCTCACGCGCGGAATGGCGCTGGAGTTGGCGCCGTTCAACATCCGAGTGAATGCGGTGTGTCCTGGCGTGATCGATACGCCGATGAACGAGCGCAATTTGATGCGGGCGGACGATCCCGACGCCATGCGGCGGTCGTGGTTCGAAGTCACACCGCTCAATCGACTCGGTCGGCCAGAGGACGTGGCGAACGCGATGTTGTTTCTGGCGTGCGATGAGTCGGATTTCATCACCGGGACGCCGCTGATCATCGATGGCGGCCGGACGGCGCAGTAACTGGGTCAGGCAGGCGCACATGAATATCCTGGTTCTCAATCCGAATACGTCCGCCGCGGTGACCGAACGCATTGCGGGTGTGGTCCATCGGATCGCGCGGCCCGAAACCCACGCCATCGTGCAGCGGATCGCGCATGGTCCTGAGGTGCTGGAATCGGCATTCGATGAATCGCTTGCGGTGCCGCACGTGATCGACGCCGTTCGTGAGGCGACGGCCACGGGAGTACACGCAGTGATCCTTGCCGCGTTTTGCGATCCCGGCCTCGACGCGGTCCGCGAGATCTCGACGATCCCCGTTTACGGCCTGGAGGAAACAACTTTCGCCGTCGCGCTTCTTCTTGGCAACAAGTTCGGGATCCTGACGGAGCGGAAGCACAAGACGGCGGTCAAGATGCAGCACGTGCGCAAGCACGGACTGGAAAGCCGGTTCGCATCGGTGCGTCCGCTCGACATGGGCGTCGCCGATATCGCGAGCGACCCCGATCGCGTGAAGCGCGTCGGGCTCGACGTTGCGCGGCGGATGGTCGAAGAGGATGGCGCCGAGGTCATCATCATGGGTTGCGCCTCGATGGCGGGCTACTCGGAGGATTTACAGCGTGAGCTGTCGGTGCCGGTGCTCGATCCGATCGCCGTGACGTTCAAGGTGGTCGAAGGGCTGACGGAGATCGGCGTCGTGCATTCAAAGCGAGGTTTGTTCGCGACGCCAGCGCCCCAGCGAATCAATTAGCGGATTACACAGAGCGGAATTGCAGGCGGGAAACAGCGCAGGGAGGACCGTATGAGCGTCGGATCGTCGAGTCTGCGGATTGTCGTCATTCTTCTAATCGGACTCTGTGTCGTTGCACGAGCGGAGGCGCAGACCGTCTTTGGCGCCGTGGAGGGCACGGTCAAAGACGAAAGCGGAGGCGTCCTGCCCGGCGTCACGGTTGAGGCGACTTCACCCGCCCTCATCGAGGGAACGCGGTCGGCCGTCACCGACGACACCGGCAGTTACAAGCTCCTGCGATTGCCTGTTGGGACCTACGCGCTCAAGTTCTCGCTCACCGGTTTCACGACGGTCGGACGCGAACGCGTGGTGATCAACTCGGGCTTCACGGCCACGATCAACATCGACATGAAGGTCGGGGCGATGGCTGAAACGTTGACGGTCGTCGGCGAATCGCCCGTGGTGGACGTGAAGGGAACGACGGGGCAGACCATCCTGACGCACGAAGTCGTCGACGCCATTCCGAGCGCGCGAAATCCCTTCGACATGTCGAAGTTCGTGCTCGGTGCCTCGACCTCGACGCCCGACGTGGGCGGATCGACGGCACACCTGTACACCGCGATTCAGGTCCACGGGTCGCGCGGCAACGATCGCGGTTATTACCGCGACGGCGTCCGCGTCGGCGCCTACTTCGGGGACGGTGACGCGCCCCGCGCGTTCGGATCGACGGGCGCACAACAGGAAATCAACTATCAGACGACGGGCCTTCCGGCGGCCGTCGGTCATGGCGGGGTCGCGATCAACCTGGTGTCGAAGGACGGCGGCAACCAGTTCGGCGGCAGCTTGTTCGCGTCGGGCACGAACGTGCACCTGCAGTCGTCGAACCTGACGCAGGAGCTCCGCGACCTCGGCGTGTCGAGTACGAACGGCGCCAAAAAGGCGTACGACATCGATGGATCGTTCGGCGGACCGATCAAGCACGACAAGGTCTGGTTCTTCGGATCGCCGCGGGTGTTGTCGTTCACCTCGCTGCTCGCGAATCAGATCGGTCTGGATGGCCAGCAGGCCATCGACTATACCCGGCAGTTCAACTGGTTCGCGAAATCGACGATACAGCTGACGCCGCACAACAAGTTCACGCTATCGGACGCGTACGACGGCTCGTATCGACCCTACCGGCGCGAGAGCGCGACGTTCGTCTCCGACGAGGCAGCCGGGTTCAACACGAGCGGGCGCCACCCATACAACCAGATCGTCGGGTTCAGCTGGACGGGGACGCGCGGCAACAGCTGGATTTACGAGGTGGGATTCGGGCACACGCGCGTCGGCGCGAAGACCGATTTTCGTCCTGAATCGACGAAGGATGCGCGGCTCGACCAGGTGAGCTCCACGTTGACCGGTGCGGCTATTCGCGTGCGGGCCGACACGACGGACCGCGAAGATTACAACGCATCGATCACCCACGTCGCGAACTGGCGCGGATCGCACGAGCTCAAAGTCGGCAGCCAGGGCAACTGGGGCTCGTTCAACGACTACCGGTATCAGCGCGACGCGATCATTCTCTACACGCGAAACGGCGTGCCCGACGCCGTCGATCTTGTCAACGTGCCCGTGATTATTCTCACGGACGTCAGAGAGTTCGGGTTCTACGCCCAGGACTCGTGGCAGCTGGCGAAGCGGCTGACGTTCAACGTCGGCGTGCGCTACGACTGGTTCGAGAACCACATTCCCGCACAACATGCGGACGCCGGTCGCTGGGTTCCTGTCCGGGATTTCGCGCCCATCGACGTCATCACGTGGTCGAACGCGGTGCCCAGGTTTGGTGTGGCGTTCGACTTGTTCGGCAACGGCCGCACGGTCGTGAAAGGCAGTGCGAACAAATACATGGGAGTCGAGGCCGCGGGCGTGGGGCAGGCCGTGAACCCACTCACTCAGAGCTCCAACCGATGCGTCTGGACCGACCTGAACGGCGACAACGAATTCCAGGACAACGAATACAGCCGATGCCAGGGATTCGCAGGTGGCGTGTCCACGAGGATCGATCCAAACGTCAGGCGGCCGTTCAATCGCGAGTACAGCGTTGGTTTCGAGCACGAGCTGTTCCCCGCGACGGGATTGTCGGTTTTCTATTACCGGCGCGAGAACCGCGATTTGCGCGGCACAGTCAATCTGGCCGTGCCCACCGCCAGCTACATTCCGGTCACGATCACGAACCCGGTTACCAACCAGCCGTTGACGATCTACAACCAGAATCCCGCGACGGCCGGATTACAAGACAACCTTCTCACCAATGTCGACAAGCTGAATTTCGACTACAACGGGATCGAGGTCGCAGTCCAGCGTCGGTTCACTTCCCGATCGTCGGTGCTTGCAGGTTACCAATACGGCAAGGCGACCGGCCGGATTTCCACCGGCGGTGATTTGAACGATCCGAACCGCGACATCTTCGCCGTTGGCGCCGTGGGCAACGACGAGCCGCACCAGATCAAAGCGTCCGGCTCGTACGTCCTGCCGGGCGACGTTACGCTGAGCGGCTTCTTATCGAGCCGCTCGGGTCATCCACGGCAACGGCAACTCAACGTCGGCCGGGCGCTGGTGCCGACCCTGACGCGGTCTTCGCAGACCGTCGCGCTCGAGCGGAATGACGACGTCCGCTACGACCGGGTGACGCAGCTCGATCTGCGATTCGGCCGCGTGTTCCATTTCAGCGGTCATCGGCTCGAGCCGTTCGTCGACGCATACAACCTGTTCAACGCGAACACCATTCTTGCGGACGTGACCACGATCGGCACGAGCCTGGGACGCGTGTCGAACACGTTGAGTCCCAGACTGGTGCGGCTTGGCGCGAAAGTGGATTTCTGACGAGCAAAAGGAGCGAACGTGGACGATCAGAACGTCAAACGGATTCATCACATGGGCTTCGTCGTACGCAACCTGGACGAGACACTGCGCGTGTGGGAGTCGTTATTCGGAGTGAAAGCGGAGATAAAGGTGAACCCCGAGCTGCACGTCCGGCTCGGATCGATGGTCATCGGCGGGGTGAAGTTCGTGTTGAACGAGTCGACGATGCCGGGAAGCCGGTGGGACCGTTTTCTCGCAACGAACGGCGAAGGGCTCGAGCATATCGCGCTCGAAGTGAACGACATCGACGCGATGTGCGAAACGGCAAAGACGCTCGACTTGCACGTGCGTTTTGCCGAACACAAACCGATGTACGACACGATCAGCAACTTCATCGAGAAAGACGGGCTCGGCGCCACCACGATCGAGTTGATGGAGCCGGTGAAAGTGACGCGCTGAGCGGCAGGGCATGCCGGGGTGAAATGACCGGACGCGCCCGAGTTTCGTGGAGAACTCCGATGAGACCGAAGGATGTCTGGAGAATTGCGCTCGCGTTTGCCGTGACGACTGGAGCGGCCGTCGTTGCGCAGCAAGCGCCGCCGCAGAGCGGAGCGATCGTGATCAAGGCGAAAACCATCTACACGATCACGCGCGGCGTCGTCAGCAACGGCGAGGTGCTCGTCGCTGACGGCAAGATCAAAGCCGTGGGCAGGAGCGTCGACGCACCGCCCGGCGCGACGGTATACAACGCGATTGCCGTCATGCCGGGGATGATCGATGCCCATACGCATCTCGCGCTTTCGCGCCTGGGCGACCGCATACCCGGTCCCGTCACATCGGAGTGGAAGGCCGTCGAGCACTTGAGGCTCGACGATCCGATGTTGCAGATCGCGCTGTCCGGGGGAGTGACGTCGGTCATTACGCGTCCAGGCAGCGGCGTGATCAGCAGCGGTCAGGCGGTCGCGCTGAAGCTGAAACGCAAACCAATCGTTCTCAAACCATACGTCGATTTGAAGATGGCCGTTCGACCGCTGATCAATTTGCGCGAGGGTGAAACACCGCAGACCGTGATGGGCTGGTACGCGACGGCCAGCGAATACTTCCGCAAGGCCAAGGTCTATCTCCAGCAGCAGGAAGACTACAAAGCCGGTCGGCTCGCGACGAAACCGCCGGTCGACGAGCGCCTCGAGGCGCTCGCGGCGGTCTTGCGCGGCGATGTCATGGTCCACACGCATACGCATTATCCGAGCGAGAACCAGATGGTCATGAAGCTCGCGAAAGAGTACGGCTTCATCGATCGACTCGCGTTCGGCCACGCCGAAGAAGTGGCGCCGATGGCGGAAGTGCTCAGGGGTTCGAAGATCATCCCCGTCATCGGCCCGATGATGATCGTTCGCTACTTTGGCGACTCGCGGTCGCACAACATCGTGAAAGAGCTCATGGAAGTGGGAGTCTCCGCCAGTCTGCAGACCGACAACTCGCGCGAACAATTCAAGGACTTCCGCGAGTATGCAGCCATGCTCGTGCGGCACGGTCTCAAGGAGGAGCACGGCCTGCAGGCGATCACGATCAACGGCGCCAAGGCCATGATGCTGGCGGACCGTATTGGCAGTATCGAAGTCGGCAAGGACGCAGACCTGGTGCTGCTCGATGGTCATCCCTTCGATCTCACTGCCGATCGGATCGAACGCGTGATCGTTGACGGAATCGTCGAGTACGAACGCAAGGACGTGTGGCAGACTCGCCGGCCGACACCCGTCGGACCGTTTGCGCCGCTGCGCGCCGCCAGACAGCTCCCCGAAGGAACGTTTGCCCTCACCAACGCTCACGTGTTTCCGATCAGCCGTTCGCCGATGAAGGGTGCGACGCTTCTCGTGGAGAAGGGAAGAATCTCCGCGGTTGGCACCGGAGCACGAGTGCCTTCAGGCGTACCCACGGTGGATGTGGGCGGACGGGTCGTGACACCAGGCTGGGTGGTGGCACGGACGTATCCCAACGACTGGGTCGGCGATCTGAAGTGGCAGGTGCAGAACGACGAGGTCACCGAGCCGATCGTTCCGGAGATGAATGCGCGGTTCGCAGTGGATCCATGGTTCCCGTCATATGCGGTCAATCGCGAAGTCGGGATCACGACGCAGAACGTCA
>DASPWV010000160.1:0-3172 GCA_035637635.1 Vicinamibacterales bacterium
TGTCGCGTCAGGCCGAGCATGCTCGGCCTGAATCGACCGCGCGATCCGACGGGGGCCGGACACGCTCGGCCCCTGCTGCTGCCGATTCAGTCCCGCCAACAGTTCGAGCACCGCCGCGTTGGTCCACCCGAAGCCGACTTCGTTGGACGTGTAGCCGAACTTGAGTCCGGCGGCGAGATCCGATGAGCGCCGCCGGACGTCGTACTTCTCGACAATCGTGCCGTGTGCCGCGAAATCCTCGGCGACCAGCGAGACGAATTTTCGCGCGAGACGATCGGCCGCCGTGTGGTAGCCATATCTCCGCAACCCATTCACCGCGATGATCTGCAGCGGTGCCCAGCCGAAGGGAGCGTCCCACTGGTTCCCGGTCACTTCGGTGCTGGTGAGCAACCCACCTGGAGCTTCGAAGCGCGGCAGATTGCGCGCGACTGCGCGCGCCTGCTCGGGCGATGCCGCACCCGCCCAGAGCGGGTAGAACGTCGTCGCGAACGCGTACTGCCGCCGCCGGCCGGTCTGGAAGTTGTAGTCGAAATAGAGTCCCGCCGCAGGATCCCAGAGGTATCGATCCATGGACTCGCGTCGGCGGCGTGCACGCGACCGCCACTCGCCGGCCGACGACGGGTGGCCAAGAATGGTCTCGATGCGGGCGGTGTCAAGCTCCATCCGATATAACAACGCGTTCAGGCACACTGGCGCGTAATGGATGATGTCGACGCTGAACGGACCGAACCGGTTCGACGGATCGAATCCCGATTCCCGCATCGAGCGGTCGCCTTTGTAGAACAGGTCCGTCAGCCGATCTGCCGAGCGATCGTAGAACTGCGACACGTCGTAGTCGTCGATCGCGGGATGAGCACGGTAGTACTCGGTCACGCGATCGTAATGCGTGCGACCCTGCGCATCGCGCTCGTCGGCGAGAACCTCCGGCGCGGGACCTTCGCCCAGGTCGAAGTAGCGTGACAGACCGAGCGATTCAATCAAATGGGGCGGGGAGGTCCAGAAGCGGTAGTACTTCTCGATCGCTGGCACCGACTGCTGCAACCACACGCGGCCGTGAATCTTGTCGTAGACCCCGAGGATCATCCCGGTAAGAAACGGCGGCTGCGATCGAGTGAGGAAGTACGTGCGGTTCGCGTTGAGGATCGTGCCGTACTGCGCGATCTCGTAGAGGAAATTGTCGGCCATGTTGCGCGCCAGCTCGATTCGGCCGTCGCGCAGCAGCCCCAATTGAATGAAGTAGCTGTCCCACCCGTACATCTCATTGAAGCGGCCTCCGGGAACGACATAGGGGTACGGCAGGTAGAGCAGGCCGTGCTCACGAATCTGCTCGGGTTGTGCCGGCAGAGTTCGAAACTCGATAGATTTGAGCTCGTCTCGTGTCAGGACACGTTCGAGTTGCTTTTGGATCGCTGTTGAATCCTCTTGACGAGAGACGTACACGGGTGAGGGCTGTGCGGGATCGAGGTGAAGTTTCGGGTCGCGGGCGGCGCGCGGAAGATCGTGCGTGGACCGGGTGAGCGTTGTCCACGTGCGGCTGATGTACTCGCGAACTTCACGGAGCGATGGCGCGCTGACGGCCTGCTGCGTGGGGTAACCGATCGCTACGGCGTTTGCGCCGGTCGCGATGGCGACAAGCGCGGCGAGCGTGCACAGTCTTTTGGACCAGCCTGTTCTCACTGACTTCCTTGGCCTGCTCGGGATATGGGTGCTTGTGACATGGCGGCCTGCCCTAGGCACATGGTGGATGAACTCGCCCTCTGATTTGAACCGCCCGCGCGCGTCCTGGGTAGGCCACGATGTATCCTTCGCGCGCGAAATCGTTGTTCGGACCGAGTCAGTTCTCGGTTGTCAAGTTCCATGCTCAGCGGCTATTGGCGCGCCTGAACAGGACGAGGTCGGTCTTGTTCTCTCCACGCGAAAGCAGCAGCTGCCCTTGCGGTGACCAGGCAAAGTTCCTGGTCACGGCCGGTCCGGCGAGCGTGGTCAGTTGGAACAAGCGGCACCGCGTCAAGGGACGAGAACTTGCCCTTCCATTTCGTCGACGCGTTGACGACGACCTTCTGGCCGTCGACGATGAGCGCGCCGGGCTGCCTCCATTCGGCGTAGCTGCTTCCGAGCTCGACGGTGGGCGCTGCGCCTGCGTTTTGTGCTGAAACGTCCCCGGTGCCGGCCAAAAGACCAATAGCCACCATCGCGCCAAGAAGCGCCATGAGTGCGTGATTCCCGTTTCTCATAGGTCCCTCACGAGGTCGATATATCGAATACGAGCATGCCCTGCGGCTCGTTCCCACGCGGAACTGGAGCGCGACGCGCGCACGTTGGTCGTCCTCAGCACGGCCTGGCAGGCGCGATGCACCGCGAGCAAACTGTTATTCTCTCCGTCATGTCCACGACATCACCCGCCCGTCCAGGCGCAGGCGGCACTCCTGGCGGCGTCGGTCAGTTCTTCGTTGGAGTGATCATGGCCGCGGCCGGCGGCTACCTGATTCTCAACCAAGTGCAAGTCACGACGTCGTTCTGGCGGTTCGGACAGTACGGCGGGTTTGGTCTTACGCTGCTGCCACTGCTCGCAGGCATTGCGCTCCTGTTCTACAACGGCAAGTCTGTCGTGGGTTGGGTCCTCACGAGCGTGGGTGTGGCGATCATTCTGGCGAACGTCCTGATGAACATGGACATCTACTTCCGCCAGACGACACTGTTCAACACCATTATGATGCTCGGGGTGTTGTTCGGGGGGCTCGGGCTTGTCGCGCGCTCGCTTCGCAGCGCGTAGTGCGCCGGCTGTCCTTCAATCGCATCTGCCTGAATGAAGTCGGCCGCCGGTGGCGCCTGTGCCCACACGGCTTCGTCCAGGACGCCATCAACGGTGATGGGCCGATCGGTCCGCACCGCCGTGACGTGTTTGCGGCCGTCAAGTGACGGGATTGCGAGGGGCTGCGAATACGCGATAGTTGCAAAGAGAAGGACGACGACGGCCCCTAAAGAGCGGACCGGCCAGGAATGCATCGCCATAGTGTACGCGGTGCCGTTGACTAACTACGAGGCGCTCCTATGATATCGGCCGCATACGAGAGTCAATCACAGACAAAGACAGGTGGTCGCGCCGTGCGCTCCGATATGAAACAGTCATTCGTGTCGCGTGCTCGATGGCTGGCCGCGCGCTACCGGTTAA
>DASPWV010000161.1:0-2303 GCA_035637635.1 Vicinamibacterales bacterium
ATTACGCCTCCCTCAGACGATTGAGGCCATTGATCTTACTCACTTTCACGCAGCCATCCATCCGTTCGCCTCGAACGTGTTTCTCAGGCGATCGGCGAACAAGACAGCGGCCTTGCGCTCGACGAAGCGATACGTGCCGTACAAACGGCCGTTCCTGACCACCTCGATCTCGAAATCCTGTTCGCTGTGCCGCCGGAGTTGACAGCACAATCGCGTGCGATCCCGTCCGCACATCCAGACACATTCGCAGGGGGCCGCGTCCGGACACGAACTATCGGTGCAGCCATGAAGAACGTCCATGGTCGACTCCGGAACTGAGACCACGTAGCGCGAGATTCTTCGCACCGGTGCGAGAATCTCCCGAACTCATCGGCCGATTCCCTCGGATCTTGGCCGGAATGCCAACGTTGTCACCTTGGAGGGCAAGGTCGGTACCAGCTTAGCCAACGAGCGAAGGTGCAACGACCTGCCATCGTTGTGCCTCGGGGAGAAAACCGAACGACGGCATGCCCGCCCGTGTGTTGCCGCTGCTGATCTTCCAGAACAGGGCGCCGTCGCCCTGGGCCTGCACGTCGGTAGCCGCTAGTGTCCCGTAATCATGGTTCGCGACATTTGTTGCGCGGCCCGGGTATCTGCGGTCCGCTGGGCGAATCGAGCGATGCTCGCGAGGATCTCGTCGGCGGATTTCGTCCAGACGAACGGCTTCGGATTGTCGTGATGCGCATCGATGAATTCCTGAATGCCGGCTTTCAGCTGCGCGACACTGCGATACGCGCCGCGACGGATCTGTTTGATCGTCAGCTCGGCGAACCAGCGTTCGACGAGACTCAGCCACGATCCGTACGTCGGCGTGTAGTGCACATGGAAGCGCGGACGTCTCGCAAACCAATTGCGGATCAGCGCCGTCTTGTGGGTGCTGTAGTTATCCATGATGAGGTGCACGTCGAGCCGGCGTGGCACCTGGGCGTCGATCAGATCAAGGAATTCGCGAAACTGCGCCGAGCGGTGCCGTTGGTGAAACTGCGTGATCACCTCGCTGGATTTCGCGTTGAGCGCCGCGAACAACGTCGTCGTTCCATGCCGCGTGTAGTCGTGCGTCCGGCGCTCCACCTGGCCCGGCTGCATCGGCAGCAGCGGCTGGGTGCGGTCGAGCGCTTGAATCTGCGGTTTCTCATCGACGCAGAACACCGCCGCATGGGCGGGCGGATCCAGGTAGAGCCCGACAATGTCCCGCACTTTCTCGACGAGCAGCGGATCGTTCGACAGCTTAAACGTCTCGGTCCGATGGGGCTGCAGGCCAAACGTGTGCCAAATGTGACTGATCGCCGTGTGACTGAGCCCGACGGCTTTCGCCATCTCGCGCGTACTCCAGTGCGTTGCGCCGCGCGGCGTCGTTTCCAACGTCCGGATGATCACCTGCTCCACCTGCTCGTCGGTAATCGTGCGCTTCGCACCCGGTCGCGGCTCATCGTAGAGGCCATCCAATCGATGCCTGAGAAACCGACCGCGCCATTTGCAGACCGTGCCAGGCGTGACATGCAGCCGGCGCGCGACCGCTTTGCTGTCCGCGCCTTCAGCACACGCCACGATGATGCGTGCTCGGCGCGCGAGCGCCGGAGCCGATCGCGATCGATGCGCCAGCGAGTCCAGTCGTCGCCGTTCGTCTTCGGTCAGGACCAACGCAACCTTGGGGCGTCCCGTTCGCATGCTCGCCTCCTTGTAGAGCAGTACGAGCGGGCCGCGCCATTTGTTTCAGTTTCTACGTTGACAGGACACTAGGTGCTGGGTGCTAGGGGCTCGCTGATTGCTGAGCGCTGAAAGCTGAAAGCTGAAAAGATGCCGAGCTTCGCATATTCCGGGCGCACGCGTGGGGGCGAGACCGTGAGCGGCGAGCGAGTCGCCGACTCGATGGATGCCGCCGTCTCGGCGCTGCGGCGCGAACAGATCATGGTGACGCGGATCACTCCGGCCAAGGCGAAAGCGGAGGCCAAGAAGGCGGGCGTCACCGGCAAGAAAGTGGCGGCGAAGAACCTCGCCGTGTTCACCCGGCAGTTTTCCGTGATGATCGACGCCGGCCTGCCGCTCGTGCAGTGCCTCGACATTCTGGGCACGCAGGAAGAGGACAAGAATTTCGCGGCGGTCATCCTTCAGACGCGGACCGACGTCGAATCGGGTGCCTCGCTCGCCGACGCCATGCGCAAGCATCCCAAGACGTTCGACTCGCTGTTCACCAACATGATTGCGGCCGGCGAAGCGGGCGGTATTCTGGACACGATTCTCAAGCGGCTCGCGACCTACATCGA
>DASPWV010000162.1:0-4694 GCA_035637635.1 Vicinamibacterales bacterium
ACCGTTTTGCCCGCCTTCTTCGCGGCCTGCACGGTCGTGACGAACTCGCGGATGAACTCCGTGTACTCCGCCATCTCCGCCGGCGTGGTGTTGGCCGGGGTATGGCCGTTGATGATCAGATCGAAGCTCGGGATCCCTTTCGATGCTTTCATCAACGTGTTGGCGTATTCCACGCCGCTGCCGCCGTTGTTCGCGTCCATGATCGGCAGCGTCTTGCCGGCAAACGTGTCACCGACGTGCACCACATGCAGGCTGGGAAACACGACGAAGGCGTCGCCGCCCGTGTGCGCGCGGCCGAAGTAATAGAGATCGATCTGATCGGCGCCCTTGCCGAGCGTCATCTTGTCTTTGAAGGTCCGCTTGGGCAGCCCCTTGCCGCCGTTCTCCGTGAAGATGTTCGGCTGCACGCCGGTCTGTAGTCCCGTGACAGCGCGCATCTGCTCCATGTTCGTTTTGGTGTTCTCCTGCGTCACGATGTCCACGTTCGTCGGGAATTCGACGTTGCCGCTCACGTGATCGCCATGCGTGTGCGTATTGATGATCATTGTCACCGGCTTGTCCGTGAGCGTCTTGATCTTCTCGAGAAGCGGCTTGCCCCAGCCGGGATTCTTCGTGTCGACGACGACCGTGCCGTTGCCGGTCACGAACACTGCCGTGTTGCCGCCGCCGCCGCGCAAGACGTACAGGTTGTCCTTGACCTTCTCGACGGTGATCACCATTTCCTGGGTCGCCGGTTGTTGCAACGCGGCGACGGCGACCGACAGGGCGCCAATCGCCAGCAGGATGCCCAGCACAATCCCTCGCCTCATATCGTTCCTCCGCTTTGACAAGGGCGCATCATACACCGGCTGTCGACGGTGTAAGCTGACGCCATGTTCGCTCGCCTCGTCCTCGCTGCCGCGATCGCGATCGGCGCGACGCAGGCGCCCGGCGCTCATCCGATCAGCGGACGCGAGCTCGCGTGGCCCATGGGGGTATCAGGTGCGCCGTGGCTCGATCGCGAGGATCGGGAGCGCGAGGAAGCACCGGCGCTCGCCCTGAAAATTCTGAATGTCGCGCCGGGGTCCGTCGTCGCGGACATCGGTGCGGGATCCGGCTATTTCACCGAGCGGCTCGCGCGCCTCGTCGGACCCAAAGGAAAGGTGTACGCGAACGACATTCAGCAGGGCATGCTCGACCTGCTGCGCCGCCGCATCGAGAAAGAACACCTCACCAACGTGATAGTCGTGCTCGGCGAGCCGGCGAATCCGAAGCTGCCGCCAGGCGCGATCGATCTCGCGCTGATGGTCGACGTGTACCATGAGCTGCGTGAGCCGCAGAAGATGTTGAATGAGATCCGAAAGGCGCTGAAGCCCGCCGGCCGCCTTGCGCTGGTCGAATACAAAGGCGAGGATCCGTCGATACCCATCATGCCCTCGCACAAGATGACGGTTGCCCAGGCCAGGCTCGAGGTGGAACACGAAGGTTTCAAGCTCTCGGCTGTTCACTCAGGGCTTCCGCGGCAGCATGTGCTGATCTTCACAGTCGCGGGGGAACGAAGAACTAAGAATTAAGAACGCAGAACCAAGAACGAAGAGCGTTTACCGCGAAAGCACGAAGGGACACGAACACACGAATCACAAAGTCTTTTCGTGATTTCGTGAATTTTCGTGATTTCGTGGTTCTGTGTTTGGCGCATGCGATCAGGCAATTTTCTTAAACCGACACTCCACGCTCGGCGTCTTACGGTTAAGCCCATGAAATCAATCGCGCTGCTGGCCGCGCTCGTCTTCGGTGTCGGTTCCGCGGCGGGACAGCGGGCGCCCGACGCCCCGATCTTCATTCTTCACACGTCGGATTTCTGGCTCAACCTTCATCAGTTCCTCTACGTCCTTGGACGCGATGAGGCACGGATGCCCGATCGAACACGGCGCGCGACGGCGGGCGCGCCGGCAGACGCCGCGAGAGGTCTCGCGTCGCTACCGGCGAATGAAAGCCAAGCGTGGCGGGAGGCGATAACGTTCTATGCCCGGGGTCCGAGCACACGCGACGCCGTTTTCGACGAGTCGCTCGTCGAGATGGCGCAGGCGCTCGCAGGTGCACGGGACGCGTCATCTCTGGCTGCATCCGGCGTACACGCGGAAGTGGCTGACGTCCTGGAAAAGGTCGCGCCGATCTATCGAAAGGCGTGGTGGCCCGACCACGAGCGCGCCAACGCTACATGGATGCAGTCGACGGATGCCCTCGTTGCGAAGCACGGACGTGCGGTGCTCGATTTCATCATGCGCGCTTACGGTTTGTCGTGGCCTGCGGCAGGTTATCCCGTTCACGTGACGGCGTATGCGAACTGGGCAGGCGCGTTTTCGGCGGGAGAAAGGCTGCTGCTCGTATCGAGCCTCGATCCGACTATTTCCGGCATGACGGCTCTGGAAATCGTCTTTCACGAGTCGATGCACCAATGGGATAGCGAGGTGCACGCGCTCCTGGACCATGAGGGAAGCAAGCGCGGATCGTCGGTGCCCGACCTCTTGTCACACGCGATGATCTTCTACACGGCCGGCGAAGCCGTGCGCTCCGTCGCTTCAGATCACATCCCCTACGCCGAGGCGAACGGGTTGTGGAAACAGCGCGGCCTCGGCGCGTTGAAGCCCGCGCTCGATGAGATCTGGCGTCCGTATCTGCAGGGCAAGGGCTGGCGCGAAGAGGCGATTGGGCTGCTGGTCTCGCGCGTGGGAACGAAGAACTAAGAACGACGGGGAGTCGATAGCCACGGAAACACCGAAACACGGAATCCAAAACGTTTGATGATTCCGTGCTTCCATGTTTCTGTGGCCTTTTCTTCCGCGCTTCAGTGTTTCCGTGGCTTCCTTTTCTGTGTCTCTGCGACTCTCTGGCTTGTAAGTCTCCGTTCAGCTGCTCAAATGCTTCTTGAAAAAGTCCATCGTCCGCTGCCATGCCAGCTTGGCGGCGGCCGCGTCGTAGCGGGGCGTCGTGTCGTTGTTGAACCCGTGCTGCGTGCCCGGATAGGTGAACTGCTGGTACGGCACTTTGTGCGCCTTTAACACCGCTTCGTACGCCGGCCACCCCGCGTCGATGCGCTCGTCGTTTTCGGCATAGTGAATCAGCAGCGGCGATTTGATTTTCGCCGCGTCCTCGGCCGACGGCTGATTGCCGTAGAAAGGAACGGCAGCCGCAAGATCCGGGAGGCGGGTGGCGAGCATGTTGACGATGCCGCCTCCGTAGCAGAAGCCGACCGTGCCAATCCTGCCGGTCGAGTCTGGGCGGTTCTTGAGATAGTTCGCGGCGTTGACGAAGTCCTCGCGCGACTTGGCCTGATCCAGCTTCGCGAACAGTTCGCGCGCTTTGTCTTCATCGCCCGGGTAGCCGCCAAGCGGCGTCAGCGCGTCCGGAGCAAACGCCATGTAGCCATCGACCGCCAGCCGTCGCGCGATGTCCTCGATGTGGGGATTGAGGCCGCGGTTTTCGTGAATCACCAGGATGCCTGGCAGCTTGCCGGCAGTGTTGGCGGGCCGGGCCAGATAACCGCGAACCTTTCCCGATCCGTTGGGCGAGGGGTACTCGACGTATTCGGTTTTGATGCGTTTGTCGTCCTTCGGAACCTGCTGCGCTTCCGCAAACTTGGGATTGAGCGCGTCGAGAAGCATCGCGGCCGTCGTGCCGCCAACGGCGAACTTGCCGGCGCGATCGAGAAACGCGCGGCGGTCGATCGATCCGTGGACGTACTGATCGAAGAGATTCCAGAGTTCCTGTGGATAATCGCTAGCGCTCGGTCGTTCCATTCACGTCACCTCGTGTTCCCGGAATTCTACTCAGAGACGCCCCCGGGTCAGCCAGTATTACGTAGCCCGGCAGCGATTCCATTTACCGTCACCTGAAATGCTTTCAACACCCGGTCGTCACGGTGCTCGCGGAGGCGGCGCAGCAGCTCGACCTGGACGAGGTTGATCGGATCGACGTAGGGATTGCGAACGTCAATCGAGCGGCGGATCACCGGGTTCGACTCGAGGAGCTCAGTCTGCTCCGTGACGTCGAGCAGGCACCGGATAGCACGCCCGAGCCGTTCACGAAGCTCGTGTCCGAGTGGCCGAAGCTCGGCCGGAACCAGGCGTCGATCGTATTCGGCTGCAATGCGGGCGTCGGTCTTCGCAAGCACCATCTCGATCAACCCGAGCGATGAGTGGAAATACGGCCACCCGCGGTACATCTGGCGGAGCTCGGCGAGCTCGCCTCGGTCGATGGCGCTTTGCAGCGCATCCTCTGCGCCGAGCCACGCGCCGATGATCAGACGCGTTTGCGTCCACGCGAATTGCCAGGGAATCGCGCGCAGACTCGCGACATCGCGCGTGCCGCTGGCGCGGCGTGCCGGACGACTGCCGATATTGAGCTCTCCGATTTCGGCTTCAGGAGTCGACGTATGGAAGTACTCGAGAAACATCGGGTTCTCGTGCACGAAGCGCTGGTAAGTGCCACGAGCGTCGGCGGCGAGCCGGTCCATGGCCGCCCGCCACTCCTGCTTCGGCTCGGCGCCGGGCGTCAGCCACGCTTCGAGCGTTCCTGTCGTGTAGATTTCCAGCGTGCGCACCGCGATATCCGACAGACCAAAGAGCGCCTGCAGCATCTCGCCCTGCTCGGTGACTCGCAGCGAGCCGTCAATCGAGCCTGGCGGCTGTGCTTGAATCGCCATGTGTGTGGGT
>DASPWV010000163.1:0-2522 GCA_035637635.1 Vicinamibacterales bacterium
TATCTGCGGTTATCTGCGGTTATCTGCGTCTCTGACGCAGCAGTTCGCCCAGCACCCACGACACCACAAGCAGCGCGATAACTGCGACCAATACGACGAGGAGCGGCCGGCCCATCACGCCTCCCCTCGTGTGCGAAAGAGCTCTGACACAAGCACCCCCACCAGAAATACCGAGACGGCGCCGACGACGTTGAGCCAGAGAAAGGCGACCTTGGTGCTCGTCGCGACGTACCCCACAGCGATCATCCCCGCAATCACACCCGCGAACGCGCCATGACCGTTTGCGCGCTTCCACCAGATGGCGAGCAGAAACACTCCGAGAATCGAACCATAAAAATACGAGCCGAAGCGATTGACGACCTCGATGAGCGAGCCGAGCTGCACCGACCAAATCGCGATGACCGAGGCAAACACGCCCCAGAAACCTGTCGTGACACGAGACACCCTCAGAAAGTGATGGTCATCGGCCTCGCTCCTGATCCAGCGCCGATAGAAATCGATCACCGTCGCGGTGGAGAGCGATGCGAGCTCCGCGGAAATCGTCGACATCGCGGCAGCGAAGATGGCGGCCAGAATCGCGCCGACGAGCCCAACCGGCAGATACATGGTGACGAACGTGGGGAATACGAAGTTCACATCGTTGTATGAGACGTCGCCGGAGACCTCCCGCACGATCGCAACGGCACTCGCGCGGATGTTCCTCACTTCCTGATCCCACGCCTTGAAGCCTGCCTCGGTAAACGCGCTCGCGGCCTGATTGCCGGCTCGTCTGGCTAGTGCGTATTGCTCGGCAGCCGCGCCTCGCTCGGTGACGGCATGCTGAAATTGCTGCTCGATGTCCCCGTACTCGGAAGCGCGCGGGCTCGCGAGCACCTCGCTGTCGTGCGCGCGATTGAAGAGCAAAGGCGGCGGCGTGAACAGGAAGAACACGAACATCAGCACGCCGATCGCCAGGACCAACGCCTGGAGAGGAATTTTCCAGTACGCGCTCATGAAGAGCGAGATACGTCCCTCATCCACCGATCGCGCCGTGAGATACCGCTGGACCTGGCTCTGATCGGTGCCGAAGTACGATGTGAAGAGGAACACCGCCGCGATTGTTCCCGACCAGAACGTGTAGTCGTTCGTCACGTCGAACCGCCAATCGAACGTCTGCAGCCGGCCGGTGGAGCCGGCAATCCGAAACGCATCGGCGAGGCTGATGTTGTCCGGCAGCCCGACGACCAGCCCGATGAACGCCGCGACAAGGCCAAACACGATCAGATACATCTGTTTGACATCGGTCCACGTGACCGCTTGCACGCCGCCGAACATCGTATAAATGGCCGTCGGCACGCCCATCAGAAGACACGTCGTGGTGACGTTCACGCCCATGATGACCGACAGCACCACTGCCGGCGCCGAAATGACGGCGCCGCACGACATCGCGCGCGAGATCAGAAACAGGAACGCCGTCAGGCTGCGCGTCTTCGCATCGAATCGCCGCTCGAGATACTCGTACGCCGTGAACACACGCGCGTTGTGAAAAAACGGCACGAGCGTCACCGAAAGGATCAACATCGCGAGCGGGAGGCCGTAATAGAACTGTATGAAGCGCATCCCATTGACGTAGCCCTGGCCAGTCGTCCCAATCATCGTGATGGCCGAAAGCTGTGTCGCCATCACCGACAGACCGACTGCCCACCAGGGAATGCTCCGGCTCGCGAGAAAGTAGCCCTCGAGCCCTTTCGCCTTACGCGACTGGCGCAGACCGTCCAGGACGATCCACACCAGGTACGCGATGAGGATGACCCAATCGATCCAGTGCATGACACTACGGATGGCTGAAGTACTGCTGGAACCAGTACAGCGCGGATAACGTGAGCAGCCACACAACAACAATGCGCGCGTAGTGCTTGCGGACGCCGCTCATAGCTGCCGGACGCGCCGTTCCAGCCGCTGCTCGGCGTCGGTGAGCCGATCGCGACGTGCCTGCCAGTCGGCGCGATCGGTCTCGAGGAGGGCGAGCGATTGCGACAGCGCTCGTCGCGTTTCCTCGGGAGCGGGTCCGCCGAGCGTGCGGCGCACGTCGACGAAATGACGCGGGCTGAGGACCTTCTGCAGCCTCGCTTCCTCGTACTCGATGCGGCGGCCGACGAGCGCTGCCGTCGCGTTCGCAAGGGCATTCGAAAGCGACGCGTTCGGATCCTCCTGCCGCGCTTTCAGGACGAGAGCGGCAACGCCGTGCGCGAGCGCAAACGGCACGTCCTCCTCTCGAACCAGCGTGTCAGCCAATTCCGTGAGCGTTGTTCCGCCTTCGCCGGCGCGCGCGGCGAGACGCTCGGCATCGAACTCCGTGCCTCTCATCGTGGCGGCAACGAGGGTCAAAGTCCGCGTCGCGTCACGAAACATGGCTGCGACGAGCGGCTGCAAATCGTCCTCCGTGTCGACAATGTCGCCAAAAGGCGTGTTGTGCACGACGGTAAAGACTGCCTGGGCCTGGCCAAGGGCTTTGCTGGCAATGGCGCGTGCATGCTCGAGAG
>DASPWV010000164.1:0-3697 GCA_035637635.1 Vicinamibacterales bacterium
TGGGTTGCTTGGTTACTGGGTTGCTGGGTTGCTGGGTTACTGGGTTGCTGGGTTGCTTGGTTACTGGGTTGCTGAGTAATACTCCCCTTCAGCAACCCAGCAACCTAGCAACCTAGCAACCTAGCAACCGAGTAACCTAGCGATCGATGAGCATTACCACACACATCCTCGACACATCGCGCGGAAAGCCGGCGTCGGGCGTGCTCGTCACGCTCGAGCGCCGTGAAAGCGACGGAAGCTGGTCGCCGGTCGGACACGGTGAGACGGATCCTGAGGGCCGCCTGCAAACTCTGACTCCGGAACCCGTCGAAAATGGAATATACCGCCTGACATTCGATACAGGCACGTACTTCCGCGAGCGTCACCTCGAAACGTTTTTCCCGGAAGCGATCATCTTGTTCAATGTCAATGATGGCGAGCAGCACTATCACGTTCCGCTGCTGCTCAGCCCGTGGGGGTATTCGACATATCGCGGCGGCTAAGCGCGGTGCGTTCGCGGGTGCGTGAGTTCGCAGACGCGAAGCGCGCGAAATTTCTCCTGCGCTTTTTCAAAACAGGACCCGGCGAATACGCCGAAGGAGACCGTTTCCTCGGCCTACGAGTTCCGGACATTCGCAAGATCGCCCGCGAGTTCCGGTCGCTGTCCTCGAGAGATCTCCGCGCTCTGCTCGCGTCGAAGTGGCACGAAGAGCGCCTCCTTGCGCTGGTGATCCTCCTTCGTCAATACGCTGATGCGGACGACAAGCAGCGGAACGCGATCTACAGGCTCTACATCGCCTCGATGGATCGCATCAACAATTGGGATTTAGTCGATGTCTCCGCCGCGCAGATTGTCGGAGCGCACCTCGCCGATCGAAATCGAGCGCCGCTGTACCGGCTTGCGAAATCGCACAGCGTGTGGGAGCGGCGAATCGCCATCATGGCGACGTTTCATTTCATCCGCGCCGGCGAGTTTGAAGAGACGTTCAGCATCGTGGCAGCGCTTCTCGACGACCCGCACGACCTCATCCATAAAGCTGCCGGCTGGATGCTGCGCGAGATCGGCAAGCGCGACCGTGCCGCAGAACAGAAATTTCTGCAGCGATACGCCTCGAGAATGCCGCGAACGATGCTTCGTTATGCGATCGAAAGATTCCCGGCCGCGCTACGGCTGAGGTATCTCACGGCATAGCGGTTGCTCTCCATTAACGTGGCGAAAGGAGCCAGACATGGTCAAGTACAACGACGAGAGTCGTCGCACTCCGGCGGAAGTTGCGGCCGATGCGGCGATCGAGCACAGCGGCAAAGGCGTTTTCAACGCGGTCAAAGGCACAGTCCGGCAGGCGTGGGGAAAGATCACCGGCAACCGGAGGCATCAGTTCGGCGGAAAGATCGACGAATTGAAAGGACGCGCTCAGGTCGGCCTGGGCAAATTGGAAGCGAAAGAGGCCGATCTCGAGTCGCGCGGCGATCGCGACCTCAACAAATAGCAATCACGGGCCGGCGGTCGCACGCCGGCCGCGCAAAATCTTCACGAAGGAACGGCTGCGAAGCTCCTCGAGCGTCAAGCCGGTGGCTAGCGCCTCGCTTTCGGTGATCGCGCCGCAGTTCAGCGCGCGCAGGAAGTAGTTGAGCAGACCTTGTCCGGTTGCCGCGTCGTCGAAGACGTCGCCGACGAGCGTCGCCTGCCCCGCCTTCTGAATGAAGTTGCGGAGCCGCTCGGTCGCGGCGCCGAGTCCCTCCAGGAAAAACGAGTAGACCGCGGCGTAGCGCGTCGGAAGCTGCGCCGGATTCAAATCCCACCCCTGGTAGAAACCGTTGACCAGCGAGTGCCGGATGTGCTCGACGTGCAGCCGCCAGGCGCGGTGGACGGTCGATCGATCGCCGATCGGCATCACGTTCGTCGCGCCGTCGGAGAGCCACAGCCCTGTTCCCGAATAGGCGACCTGCATGCTATGGCGGGCGAAGTCGCAGGCGGGGTGATCCATCCGCTGTTCCGCCGCGGTGATGTTGCAGCTCGCGGTGTAGTCGTACGTGCCGAAGTGCGCCGCCACCACCCGCGTGCGCGCGGCGTCGAGCATCCGGCCTAACAGCGGGATCGACTGCGTGGTCTCGATCATGAACTCGAATTTGAGCGTGCCTGCGGGAAGCGCGAGTTTCGGCTCGAGAGCGTCGAACAGGTCGGCGAGCGCGGTGACCTGCTCGACGATCTGAATCTTGGGCAGCGTCACCACGAACCATGGCGGCAGCTTGCCCGCTTCCGAGAGCAGCGCCGTCAGAAATCCATCCAGGGTGCGAATCGAGCGCCGCGTGAGCTCTTGCGAAAACGGCTTGATGCGGATGCCGATGAACGGCGGCAGCGTACGATTGCGCATGCCGGCGGCCACTTCACGCCCGGCGGTCTTCGCGTGGCGGTCTTCTTCGTCATCCGGACGGTTGCCGTATCCGTCTTCGAAATCGATTCGGAAATCTTCGACCGGTTCGCGTTTCACCTTTTCGACGACGCGCGAGTAAATGGTTTCGGCGTGCGCGGGCGGAAGGCCGATCGCATCTGCGAATGACGAAGCGTCAGGCGCATGGTCGTTCAAAGCGCGTAGCGCGAGAACACCGAGTTTTGGCGCCGTATCCGACTTGAAGAGGTGCGCGCCGCCGTACACCGTGTGCACCGGCTGCCGCTGGTCGGACTCACCCGGATAACGCGCCGCGAGCTTCGCCAGCGGCGTCTCCAGCGCGCTCGTAATGCGTCGGATTTCGCCGTCGCTCAGCATCATCGGCTCGTCACGTCATCCTGAGCCGCGCAGACGGCGAAGGATCTCAAGATGCGAAGCGGCATCGTACCTTGAGATCCTTCCCCTTCGCTGCGCTCAGGGTCAGGATGACACAGGCTCATCGGCTCCGAATGATCTTCGCCGCCCCCCACCCCACCAGCACGAGCGCGGCGAGGACGATCCAGTTGTAACGGTTGCCGTACGTAGCGACGGGAAAGTGATTGCTGATCATGATGAACACCACCGGCACGACCATGAAGGTGTTCTGCTTGGAGCGCTGCTTGGCCCGGTCGGCGAGACGCAGATCGGGCGGCTGGCCTTCTTTCGCCGCGGCGATGAGTTGTCGCTGCGCGGGGAGAATGCGCACCCAGACGTTCGCCGCCATGAACGTGCCGAGCATCGCGCCGATCTGCATGTAGGCTGCGCGTCCGCTGAAGAGCCTGGTCATCAGGTAAATCACTCCCACCAGAAGGACGTACGAGATGACCGCGCCCGCCGCTTCATTGCGTTGCAACGGTGTGAGCCACAGCAGGTCGTACAAGAGCCATCCCGCCACGATGAGCGCGACGCTGACGATCACGGCCGTGCGCGCATCGGTGCGCCGCACGCTGTCGTCCACCATCAATCCGCCGGCGTAATAGACGAGAATCAGCAGGAGGACGCCGCTGATCCACGTCGTCGCCGCTTCCCACTTGAACCAATGCAGTTTTTTCGGCAGCAGGACGCCGGCGCCCTGCTTCTCCACCACGTAGAAGCCGCCACTGTGCACCATCCACACGTTTCCTTCCTGGTGCAGGGTGTGATCGAGCCAGGTGAAGAAGTATGTCTGCCCGATCCACATGATGGAGGCAAACACATGCGTCCAGCGGATGGCCAGGTTCAGCCACTCGTGTGTTTGATAGGACAATGCCGCGCGAATATACCCGAACGGAAAGTTGGGATGTTGGGTT
>DASPWV010000165.1:0-12967 GCA_035637635.1 Vicinamibacterales bacterium
CGGCAGCCGATCGCGCCGAGCTCGTCGCTGCGCTTCGCGCAGTGGACTACGTCGTGATTTTCAATGAACCAACTGTCACACCGCTCCTCGAGCTACTGCGGCCGGAAGTGCACTGCAAGGGAACGGACTACACCACGGCGACCGTTCCTGAGCGGCAGACCGTCCTCGCCTACGGTGGCCGCATTGCGATCGTCGGCGATCCAAAGCATCATGCAACGCGTGATTTGCTGGCGCGTATCCGCAACCGATCGTGAAGCGCATTCTGATCGTCCGGATGAGCGCGCTCGGCGACATCGTCCATGCGCTGCCGGTGCTTGCGTCGCTCCGCGACGCGTTTCCGCAAGTGGAGATCGACTGGTTGGTTGAAGCGTCGTACGCGGGACTGCTAGATCTCGTGGACGGACTTTCCCATCGCGTCGTGGTCCGCCCCGGCTACCGTCGCGCGATTCGCTTCATGCGCAGCCGGAAATACGATGCCGCGCTGGACTTGCAGGGCCTGATCAAATCGGCGGTCGCCGCGCGGCTGTCCGGAGCCCGTCGAGTGATCGGCTTCGAACGAACGGCGCTCCGCGAGCCGCTTGCCTCGGCGTTGTACAACGGCGCCGCGCGCGTGCCGCCAGGTGCGCACGTCGTCCAGAAGAATCTCTCCGTGCTGCCGCTCGTCGGAGCGGACTCGGGCGAGGTGCGGTTTCCGTTTCGAACGATTCCCTCACGAGTGGCGGATCAAGTGAGAGCGACGGCGCCTGATGGGTTCGTGCTCATCAACCCCGGCGCAGCATGGCCGAACAAACGCTGGAATCCCGCGCGGTTCGGCGCGCTTGCGCGGCAGATTCGCGATCGCCACTCGCTGATGCCTGTCGTGTTATGGGGGCCGGAGGATGACGGATTGGCGGGCGACGTGGTGGCGACGTCCGACGGCCGCGCGACGCGGGCGCCACGGACGTCGCTGGCGGACGTGCTCGCGCTGTGCAGGTCGGCGCGGCTGATGGTGTCGGGCGACACGGGACCGCTCCACCTCGCGGCTGCGATGGGCACGCCGCTCGTTGGTATTTACGGGCCGACGTGGCCCGACCGCAACGGTCCGTGGGATCCGGCGGACGAAGTCGTCTCACGCGCGCATGCGTGTGTGTGTCATCACAAGCGTCGCTGCCTGCGCGCGTCGATGTGCATCGGTGACATCGGCGTCGACGAAGTGCTCGCCGCCGTCGACCGCCGCCTCGCGAAGGCGGTTCGCGCGTGACGCGGAACGCGCGTCCCGGATCGCAAGATCCGCCGAAAAGAGGACAGTCCCCTTTTCGAAAGTTGCGCTTTCCTTTGCCGCAATTTCTGCGTACCGGCGGACTTGCGCGGGCACTCGTAAGACGACGGGTGGCACTTGGATTTGCATGTGGCGCCGTGGTTTTGTGGTTGTGCCAGCCTAGCTGGCGGTCACTCGGTGCCGGAGGCGCGGTTGCCGTTGCCGGGGAGGCGCTTCGCGTCTGGGCGGCCGGGCATCTCGAAAAAAGTCGCGAGGTGACGCGTTCCGGACCGTACCGCTGGACGCGTCATCCGCTGTATCTCGGCTCGGCGGTCATCGCGCTGGGCATCGCGATAGCGTCGGCAAGCGCCGCCGCTGCTTCGCTGATCATCGTGTATGTGGCGACTGCGTTTCCGGCGGCCATCCTCGCGGAGGAAGCACATCTGCGGGAGAAGTTCGGTGACGAGTACGACACGTATGCTTCGAACATCGCGGTGCCGGCGGGCCGGCGATTCAGCCTCGCGCGCGCGCGGCGCAATCGAGAGGATCAGGCGATTGTGGGAGTTTTCACGGGCTTCCTGCTGCTCGCGCTGAAGCTCCTCTTGCACCCGCTATCAGGCTTTCGATACGATTGATCCTCCGTCGTGCGCGTGCAAGCCGGATAAGGGCGGTTAGCTCAGTTGGTAGAGCACCGGCTTTACACGCCGGGTGTCATAGGTTCGAGCCCTATACCGCCCATTCAGATGTCGCGATATCGTGATTTGGTGATGTTCGATGTGGATGTCACGATGTGGCGATGTCACGATGGGTGTTGTGATGTGATCGATGTATGTCTGATGTGATCGATGTCAATTGGCTAAGCTGAGGGAACTGAGGGCGAATACATCGCGACATCACCAAATCACCAGCTCGCCACGTTCGCTATTCGTTAAGGGGTCGTAGTTCAGTTGGTTAGAACGCCGGCCTGTCACGCCGGAGGCCGCGGGTTCGAGTCCCGTCGACCCCGCCAATCGCCACTTTCTCGACCTTGTGACAGAAGGTCGAACGGCTTAGCGTAAGTAGGACAAAGACTTCCGCGATCGAAGGTGCGTTCGATAGCACCGTATCCAGGAGGCGTCGTACGCGCGGGTCTGCTCGACTCGTTCCTGTCATTGTGCGCGACACCAGCCCCGAATAATGAAGCTCTGACCAGACCTGAGCGTCACAGGCTGCCGGTCCTGCCGCCGCGTCAGAACTTCACATGGACGCCAAAGCTGATCATCCGTGCTGCAAGAATAGTGACGGGCCGTCCGAGCGTGGGGCCCACGGCCTCCACCTCGCTTGTGGTGGGATTCTCATTGAGGATGTTGTACAAGCTCACCTGAGGCTCGACTGTCCGATCTCCCCAACGCAGCACCCGTGTGACTTTCAGGTCGATGAGATTGACCCTCGGCAGCCGCGCCTCGCCTCTCGGTACCAGATCGACCGCTTGCGTGACTTGCGACAGACCAGGCACCTGCGTGCGCGTGACCGTGTAAATGCGTCGCAGCGGATACCCGGTCATGCTGTTAACGTTTGCGCTGAGCTGAACGCTCCACGGCAACTGGTAGATGCCGTGAACCTTGACCTGCACGCTCGAATCGAACTGATCGGCGCCGATGAAATTGATCAGCACGTTGGGATTGTTCAGATCGCCGGACAACGGGGCCTCTTTGCGGCCAATCGTCACACCGCCTCGAACGAGATTCCCGTTCCCGAACCGCGCATTCGCGCGGAACTCGACTCCGTTGTAAGTCGTATCGAGAATCTCCTGATTCTGGAGTAGGTTGTCCTGCCGGCCCACAGTGCCGGCCGACTGGTTGTACACGGTGAGCGGCTGGCCGGTGAGCGGATTCTGGATGGTGACCGGCGAATATTCCGACGGGGGCACCGCAAGGTTGCGCGTGCCCGTCTGGTTGGCGAACTCGCGCCGGTAATACGAGGCCGCGACGCCGAAGCCGCTGCGCAACTCGTGGTCGACCCCCACGGTGAATTCCCAGTTGTACGGCCGCTGAATATCTGGATCGATTCGCGTGTTGACTCCGCCGCGAAAGCCCGTGCTGGGTCCCAGCTCCAAGAACTCTGCGATCCCGTTGCGATTGGGGTCGCTCCACGAACGCCGATCGAAGGTAAGGATCATGGGATTGACGCTCTGGGCGAGCTGCGTCGACTGCCCCTGCATGTACTTGCTGGCGCTCGCTTTCACAACCGTTCGCCCGCTCCCGAAGAGATCGTACGCGACGCCCAGTCGGGGCACCGTGTTGCTCCAGTTCGGAACGTTCTTGACTGCTGGAAAGTTGCGCTCCCCAACCCACGGCCCGGCGGGCGCGTTTTGCACGGGCAAGTTCGTCACCAGCTTGTCGAAGCGCACGCCCGGGTTGAGTGTCAGTTGGCCTCTCGTCCAGGAGTCTTGTGCGTAGAGACCCAGCTCTGTGTCGACATCCTGCTTCGCAAAGGTTGGCGAATTGTACAAGTCGACGGCATTCGCCACCCCGTTGCTGAAGCGAAGGACCATTGCCTGCGTCACCGATTGGTTGAGCATGAAGGTCCCCCAGCCGTACTGGATGCCCACCTTGAACGCGTGCGAGCCCGTGACATACGAAAGAGACTCTGTCCATCGATAGATCGCCGACAGGTTCCGCAGGTTGGTGATCGCCGAGCCGGTGAGCGTCGATTGCGTGAAGTCGACATGCGCGATGTCGTCATTCGTCAGAGAAGGCTGTGGTCCCCGGGCCGACGTGACATAACGAATCGCAAAACCCGAGTCGAGCAGCAGTTTGTTCGTGGCCGTCGACGTCCATCGCACGCCGGCGCCGTACGCGATCGGCGTCGTTTGATAGGTCGCCGCACGAGAGTCGATGAAGTTGTACTCCGCGGTGCGGTCCCGCCGCGTGGGGTTCGATTTCCAGTACGGTGTGTAAAACGCGCTTGCCTTGTTACGCTGATTCACGTTCATGGTCAGTCGCAGAAGGCCGGTGACGTTCTTGTTGTCGTCGATCGCTTTGGAGCCGTCTGAGTCAAAAATGCCCCCGACGTACTGCTTGAATTGCTGATGCCTGAAGCTGAAGAAGAACCAGAGTTTGTCTTCCACGATCGGTCCGCCGAACGACACGTTCGCGTCGTGAATGCGAATCAGGCTGTTCGAGAACTGAAGCCCGCGATCCTTGAGTTCCTGTGTCAGGTTGTCCGCCTGAAACTTGTCGGACGATCCTGAAAGGAACGCCGTTCCACGAAAGAGGTTTCCGCCGTCCTTCAACACGATGTTGTAGGTGATCCCGCCTTGCGCGTGCTCCGCGGGCAACGCGCTGGTCTGAAATCCGATCTCCTCCATCATGCTGTCGTCCATGTACAGCCCAACGGACCCGCCGTCGCCATTCGTCGTGTTGAATCCCATGCCTTCGATCTTGAACGCCTGGTCGCTGCCGACCGATCCGTGGACGCGCGACGTGGTCTCGAACAGTCCCTGGGTGCCGCCCACGTCGAAGACGCTCGGCTGAACGCCAGGAATCAACGCAGCCTGTGCCCAGATGTTCCGCGAGTTTGGCACCGCGTCCAGCACGGCGCGCGGCAAGACGGTCTGCTGCAGAGTGCTCTGCACGTCCACAATGGGCGCCGCGCCCGAGACGGTGATGGTTTCCTTGAGCTCGCCAACCGACATGGTCGCGTTCACGGCGGCAGTGAACGATGCAGTGAGCTCGATTGATTCCCGCTGCACTGTTCTGAAGCCCGACAGCGTGAACGTGACGGTGTAGGTTCCCGGGCGGAGATCCACGATCTTGTATTGGCCGCTGCTGTCGGTGACGGTGGAGCGGGACTTCTCGATCAACGCGGGGCTGCTTGCGACGACGGTCACGCCGGGCAACGCCGCATTACTCGCGTCTTCGACGACGCCGGCAATGGCGCTTTGCGCGCGTGCCGAGGCACTCACACCTAAGAGGCTCACAAACGTCATCACAACGGTCATCGAACGTCTCGACATGGCGGTATCTCGCTGACAGCCGGCGCTCTCTGGCGCAGGAACTCTGGAACGTATGCGGCGGCACGATTCGCGGGTCATTGTTGGAGCGGAGCGGCACTCCGCGCGTCCCGAACCGTCGCACGAAACCTGAACGGGCGCTATCGGCTGGATGAGCGCGCACGATATCAATCGGACTCGACTGGTCCAGCGAAACGTGTTTCCGGAATATACACGGGAACCGCCCGCCGGCTCCTCCCGTCCACGCTACGGCGCCAGCTGACGTGCCCGTTGTCGATCCCTGGACGGCCTAGCCGTCGGGCATCGACCGGACGTCGCGGAACGAACGACCTTGGCCGGGCGGCGTCATTCCGTGAACATCCTAACGAAGGTTGTCGCGTTTCGTGGGGGTCAGGCCCAGGATCAACCAGTTGCGAAACTCGTCGCACACACCCCGCCATTCGACTCACCTCCGTCTCGCCTAAGGGCGAGCCGGAGGCTCGCTCATGGCAAGCCAACGTCACGGAGAATGCCCTGAGCGACTAACCGAAGTCATCGAGTCGAAGGGCAATGCACGCCAACGCGCAAAGTCCGCGCGTTGGACCCCGCACCTTCGCTCGCCATCACCCCTTCAATCCGAGCACGTGAATACGCGCGTACTCTCGGAAATGGTGATCGAAGGTGAACGCCCGTCCGACCCGACGGCCCTCGAGCACGGCGAATGAGATGGCGTCGCACAGGGTCCAATCCTTGTCCGTGTGTCGAGCGAGGATCTCTCTGGCTCGCTGTTCTTCAGCAGGAAGTGCCCGCACGACCGGCAAACCGCCCGTCAGCAGCCACTCACGGGCAATCGTCCGTCCGAGCTTTCGTAAGAGGAGTGCATGCGCTTCCGCTTCAATGTAATTGGTCACGAAGCTGGGGCGCGCTTCAGACGCGATCTCCCGCGCCACGGCGACCGCACGTGCATGGTCGGCATCGTCTGCATCGAGCAGAGCGAGAATGGCGCTTGAATCCCAAAGGACCGACCGAGTCACCGATCGAGGATGGTGTGCTTGTCGCGCGCCCCGGGCGTCCTGCCGCCGCCGCGCCCCGCGCCGACGAGGCGGAACATCGGATGATTGTGAGAAAACGGAGGAATGGCTGCGGTTCGCGGACGACGGGTGCGAGTCTGAACGGCAGTGGCCGGAACGAGCCGACGTCCATGGCGACGAACACTTGGCAGTTCGCCCCGCTGAATGAGCCGCCAGACCGTTGAACGTGAGACGCCCAACGCCTGGCCGGCCTCCTCAACCGTGATCATTTCCGTTGCCACGTGCTGATCGTATCATGACCGTCCCATCGTCTCAATTGTGTCAACATCTGCCGCGACGTCGGCGCGAAGGAACATGAAAGCCGTTGTCTACACCAGGTACGGCGCTCCAGACGTTCTGACACTGCAGGACGTCGAGCGGCCCGCGCCTGCGGATGACGAAGTGCTCATCAAAGTCGGCGCGGCCTCAGTGAATCCCCTCGACTATCACTTCATGCGCGGCGTTCCGTTCCCGATTCGATTGATGACGGGACTGCGCAAGCCGAAAGCGCAGCTCGGTCGTGACGTCGCCGGCCGCATCGAACGTGTTGGCAGCAACGTCACGCAATTCCAACCAGGCGAGGCGGTCTTTGGTACGTGCCACGGCGGCGCGTTTGCTGAATATGTGTGCGCGCAGGCGTCAACGCTCCTCGCGAAACCAGATCAACTGACGTTCGAGCAAGCGGCTGCCGTGCCCATCGCCGCGTTCACGGCGTGGTACGGGCTGCGCGAAACAGGGCGCATTCAGGCGGGCCAGAAGGTGTTGATCAACGGCGCGGCCGGCGGCGTCGGCACGTTTGCGGTGCAGATCGGCAAAGCCTTGGGCGCAGCCGTCACCGGCGTGTGCAGTACGCGCAATGTCGACATGGTCCAATCGATCGGCGCAGATCATGTCGTCGATTACACCCAAGAAGATTTCACCACCAGCGATCAGCGCTACGACCTGCTGCTCGACTGCATCGGCAACCACTCGTTGTCGGCGTGTCGCCGCGTACTCAATCGGACCGGCGCACACCTGCTTGTCGGAGGTCCGCCGCTCATCAGCATCGCTCGCGCGATCGCGGCGCCGCTGGTGTCGCGGTTTGTGAGTCAAAGGGCCGTTGCGGTGATGCCACGTCGCTTCAATGACGCCCTGCCCGCCATCTGCGAGCTGATACGCGATGGCAAGGTCGCGCCAGTCATCGACAAGCGATATCGGTTGAGCGAGACGGCCGACGCCATCCGCTACCTCGAAACGGGACACGCGCGAGGAAAAGTCGTCGTCACGATGGAATAGACGGGAAAGGACGATTCCGGTCGAAACCGGTCGATGCTGAACGATGTGAAAGGCTGGATCGCCGAAGTTCAGGACTAACCAAATCTTCGCAACATTCTCCGGCTGGCCTACCGCTACGCGTGATAACCGACGAGCTGGTGTAGACTCGCGACGTCATCCCGTATCCGAGAGGGGAATACATGCAGCAGCGGATTCCATGGAGAATCGTCGTAACAGCCGTGGCCATGTACGGCGCAACGAGTGCAACGGCTCTCGCACAACAAACAAAAACAGTCACTGCGGGTCCTGAGTACGAAGCGTCGCCGACGGTGCGACGCTGGTTTGGCGAAGGGTACCGGGACGACTGGACGACACCGTTCGAAGCGCCCGTCCTGGATCTCTCGAAGGAAGGCGGCGGTCTCGAGCCGGTCGCTCAAGTTGGAGGACTTCAGACCGCTGGCCTGGCGCTGCGCGGTTCCGACGGGACCTCGTACACGTTCCGCTCGCTTCACAAGGAACCGGAGCGTCTGCTTCCACCCGAATGGCGAGACAGTTGGCCCGCCAAGATGCTGCGTGACGCGACGTCGGCAACGCATCCGGGCGCAGCGGTGATGCTTCCCGTGCTCGCAGAAGCAGCGGGCGTTCCACACACGCAGCCGCGTCTCGTCGTCATGCCCGACGACCCGCGCCTGGGCAAGTTCCGGGAAACGTTCGCGAATCAGGTCGGCACGATCGAGGAGTATCCGAGCGCGGGGGCGGGCACGCGCCGCGGGTTCGAAGGCGCCACGGAGATCATTTCGACGGCGGAGCTGTGGAAACGCTGGCTGCAAGGACCGGAGAATCGCATCGACAGCCGATCGTTTCTCCGCGCCCGGATTCTGGATCTCTTCGTCGACAACTACGATCGTCGGCGCGGGCAATGGCGATGGATGAAGATACCAGGGAAGACAGGCTGGCAAGCCCTGCCCGAGGATCCCGACATGGCGTTTGTCCGGCATAACGGCGTCGTGATCGCCGCGATGCGCGGGCGCCAGCCGCGGCTGATGGAGTTCTCGGAGAAGTTCCCGTCGAGTCTCGAAGGCCCAACGAGCATCGCGGCAGAAGTCGACCGCTGGCTCTTGAGCGACCTCGAAGGTCCGGTCTTCGAACAGACCGCCCGCGAACTGCAATCAGCATGGACGGACGAGGTGATCGATCGCGCGGTCGCACAGCTGCCGAAAGAATGGCAGGCGCTCGACAAGGGCATGCTGGGCCACGCGCTTCGCGCCCGCCGCACCGCTCTCGTCGGATACGTGCAGCGGTTCTACGGATTCATCGCGCGCGTGGTCGACATCCACCTGACCGATCGCGACGAGCACGTCTCCATTGCCGCAGCGCCGGATGGCTCGACGACGGTATCAGTTACGGCGGCGGGCAGTGCGACGCCGTATTACACGCGGCGCTTCCTGAAGGATGAGACGAGCGAAGTCCACGTGTTCCTGCATGGCGGGAACGATCGAGTCGAACGCACCGGTCACTCGAACGGCACCCACGTCCGCGTTCTCAGCGATGCCGGCGAGAAAGTGGTCGAATCCACCGATGCCCATTCGGAGGTGTGGCCGGACGGAGGGCATGTGACCGGCACCAAAGTCCATTACGAGGGTCCGTGGAAGAATCCGCAGCCCGTGTCGGACGCGCCGTGGATCGAGCCGCGTGACCATGGGTCGATCACATTGTTGACGCCGATGGCCTTGTTCACCGGGGACCTGGGCATCGTCGTCGGCGCGACGCTCTCGCGCACGACCTACGGTTTTCGCACCACGCCGGCCGCCAAGGAGCAGGTGATCCGCGGCGGATGGTCGTTCGGACGGTCGAGCGGCAGGCTCGAGTACGAGGGAACGTTCCGGCGTCCGGCGTCGGCGTTTGGCTACGACCTGGGGGCGCTTGCGTCGGGCCTCGAGCGCGTCAACTTCTTTGGGCTCGGCAACGCCACTCCCGAGCAGCCACGATCGCGCTATCGCATCCATCAAACGGTGCTTGCGTTGTCGCCCGCGGTGCGGTTCGGGCAGACGCCTCGCGCGTCCTTCACCATCGGCCCGGAGATTCGCTATTCGGAATCAGGGAAGCTGACGAACACGATCTTGTTCGAGCAGTCGCCGTACGGAATCGGCCGCTTCAATCTTGTCGACGTTCGCGCGACGTTCGAAGCGGACACGCGCAAGAACACGCTTCCCAGTCTGCTCGCGGTGGCGACGGGCGAGGCAGGGAGCGACGCAGTGGATCAACCCCCTGGCCGCGGCATTCGCGTAGTTGCATCTACGTTCGTCGCCCCAGCCGCGTTGGACGTGCAGGAAACCTACGGCGGCGTCGATGGGTTCGTCGCGGGGTACCTTGGCGGCAGCAGCGTCCAGCTCGCGCTGCGCGTCGGCGGAACACGTCTCTTCGGCACCTATCCATGGTTCGACGCCGCAGTGCTTGGTGGCAGGACCGATCGCGGTTTCCACAGTCACAGGTTCAGCGGCGACGCGTCGGTGTACGGAAACGCGGAGCTCAGAACGTATCTCGGCGGGCCGCACTTCGAGTCGATTTTTCCGGCACGATTTGGACTCGTCGGGTTCGTCGATACCGGACGCGTGTGGCTCGAGGGCGAGTCGTCCAAGTCGTGGCACCCGTCTGCTGGCGGCGGCGTGCTGCTGAAGCCGGTTGGCACGACGCTGGTGTTCCGCCTTATTGCGGCCGATGGTGGCGAGGGAGCGTTGATTTACGCGGGTTCCGGATTCCGCTTCTGAGACGGATACTTGACCTCGATTCGAGCGACCTCCGGCTCGCCGAGACATGATGCATGACGATCGGAATGCCACGCGCCGGAGCCATCATTCCGCTGTCGCGTTTTTGATACACCACCCTTTGGAGCCGCGCCTCAAGAAGCATTAAGATTTGGACGCTATCAGGGCACAGAAGCTTCCGGGCCGTCGAGTGGATCCACGGGGCATGATGAAACCCAATCCAGCAACCTCGTTGCGCGACGAGGATGATGCTGCTGACGCCGCCGTTCTGCCTGGGGCGCCTATTCCACGGCCGGCCACGAGCGAGCTACCGGCGGTTGATTTGAACGACATCAACAACGCGCGCTCGCTGGCCGTTCTGTCCGTACTCCCGCACAGCAGAGTCGTCGACATTGGCTGTGGCGATGGTACGGTTGCGCGCGCGCTGGCTGCACGCGGATGTCGCGTGTGGGCGATGGATATCGATCCCGTTGCTGCACGACTCGCCGAGCCCTGGTGTGATGCAGTCCTGACCGGCGACATCGAAACGGCGGACCTCGATGGGCTTCTGGGTTCCGAGCGCGCCGATGCCATTCTGTTGCTCGATGTGCTGGAACATCTTCGCGATCCCGCGGCTGCGATTCGCCGGCTCTTACCGTGTCTCGCGCCCGGCGGAAAGATAATTCTCTCGGTGCCGCATGTCGCGCATGCCGCGGTGCGGCTGCGGCTGTTGACGGGAGCGTTCCCGCGGACGTCGGGCGGGATATTGGACGGAGCGCATCTTCACGTTTTCGATCGCTCCTTGCTTCACGAGGTGCTCAGGAATGCCGGCGTGCGCGTGATCGATGAAGCCCGCGTCGTTCGTTCGCTGGAGGAAACCGAGATTCCGCTGAATCTCGCGGCGCTTCCGCAACAGGCCATCGACGTGGCGACGACGGGCGCGGATGCCGATACCTACCAGTTTGTCGTCACAGTGGCGCCGGGCGCGATCGACACCGGCATCGAACGAACGCCGACGGTCGTCAACACACTCACCGAGCATCTCCATCGCGTCGAACGCACCTGTCGTCGCCTCCAGGATCGCGCAGAAGACCTCGCGAGTCAGGTGGACACGTATCGATGTGAACACGAACGCCTTCGCGAGGCCCTCGAAGAAGCGCGCGAAGGGCATCGCCGAGCGGTGGAGACGCTGACCGCCAGTCGCGAGGAACTCGAGCGTTCCGAGGTTCAGCGCCAGGTGTCCGAGGAACAACTCGCCAGAGCGACGAACGAGTTGGTGCGCTGTCAACAGGAACGACGGTTCTTGCGCGACGATGTGCTCGTGAAGGATGCGTACCTGGCGAGGCTCCGGCAGCAAGCCACCGAGCGTCAACACTCGCACGCCGATATTCGCGCGTTGTCCGAGAGGGTCGACGAGCTCACGGCCAAACACTCGGCCGAAAAGAAGCTCGCTGGAGATCTCGCGTTGTCGATTCGCGAAATGCGCGAAGAGCTCGATCATGCCCGCCAGCAGGTGAAGCGCGCAGAAGAGATCGCGTTGTCGAATCGGGCAATGCGCGAGCAGCTCGAACGAACAGAGCGGGAGTTGCACCGGGTGCACGCCACGGTCGCCGCCACGTTGGCCCAACCCCGCTACGTGGTTGCCGATCGCTTCAACGCCTGGGCGAAGAAGGCGAGACCGCTGCACGCAGCGCTGAAACGCGTCTGGGCGCTTTGCTATCGAGACGAGTAATGGCGCTGCCCGCGGTTCAAGCTGCAGGTGTGCCGCCGACTGTTTCGATTGTCATCCTGACACGACATGGGCCCGAGCGCCTGGAGCGCTGCCTCGCGGCCCTCGCAAGACTGCCCGATCCGGTGTCTCGCGAACTCATCGTTCTTCTCAATGGCGCGGACGAAGATGTGCGCGCGACGCGCGACGCGTGGTCCACGCGCGTTCGAGTGCTCGAGTCCCCGGTGAATCTCGGCTTCGCCGGCGGCTGCAACAGGTGTGCGACCGCCGCCTCCGGACAGTATCTGGTCTTTCTCAACGACGACACCGAAGTCGAGACAGGATGGCTGCAGTCGCTGGTGGAGATTGCCGAGCGCGATCCGCGTGTCGGCGCCGTTGGCAGCTGCGTTCTCTTTCCGGACGGCTCGGTACAGGAGACAGGGTCCATCATCTGGCGTGATGGCTCGATCATGAGCGTCGGCCGCGGAGCGCATCCGGAATCGCCGCGCGTTTCGTTCATCCGTCAAGTCGACTATTGCAGTGCCTGCTCGTTGCTCGTTCGGCGGGAGGCGTGGAACGCTGTCGGCGGGTTCTGCGAAGACTACTTTCCTGCGTATTACGAAGACGTCGACTTCTGCCTCTCGCTTCGAGCGCTCGGTTATCGAGTGCTCTACGCGCCGGGATCGAGGGTGCGGCATTACGGAGGTGGAAGTTCGGACCGCGGGTTCAGGATGTTTCTGAACGATTACCACAGGCGCCGCTTCCGACAGCGCTGGGGCCACGTTCTCCACGAATTCGAGCCGCCGAATCCGGGATCGGCTGCTGCGGTCCGACGGGCGGAGTTCCGCGCCCGCGGCTACCCGCGCCGATTGCTCGTCATCGACGACCAACTGCCAGACGCAGCCAGCCGTTCCGGCTGCGGCCAGATGTGGGCCGCGCTCATCGAGTTCTTCGAGGCTGAATACGCGGTAAGCGTCTGGC
>DASPWV010000166.1:0-5098 GCA_035637635.1 Vicinamibacterales bacterium
TCCTCGGGAGCGGTGACAAAGGGGACAATCTCTTCGACGGGGCGCCGGCATCCTGCGAGGCCCGCGAGCGACAGCGATGCGCCCAGGAGCATCATCATCTCGCGCCGCGTGACCCCTTCGGGGAGCTCCGAGGCGCCTTCCGGGAACTCCCGCTCGAGAGCGGCGCGGAATTCGGGGCGATCCTCGATCTGCGCGAGACTTCGCCAATAGGTCCGACTCACCGGTGGCATCCCGAACAGTCAGTCGGCGGATTGACCGGTCGCTCGTGTTCGAGCAGCGCCGCGCGCATTCGGACGTCCCGTGGAGGGGTCCACTTCATGTTGGTGACCTCCGAGACGGGGCGTCTGTTGGGACCGGGGTTGCGGTGGCAGTCGAGGCACCAACTCATGCTGAGGGGCGTCATCTGGGTGACCGTTTCCATCTCGTCGATGCGGCCGTGGCAGGTGACGCAGCCGATTCCCGCCGTCACGTGCGCGCTGTGGTGGAAGTAGGCGTAGTCGGGAAGCTTGTGGACGCGAATCCAGTGCATCGGCCGGCCGCTCTGGGCGCTGTCCCGAATTGGCGCGAGCTTCTCGCTGTCCCTCTTCACGGTCTGGTGGCAGTTCATGCAGGTCCGCGTGGGCGGAATGTTAGCGACGGCAGAAATCTCGACCGAGGCGTGACAGTATCGGCAATCGAGACCAAGCTCGCCGACGTGGAGCTTGTGGCTGTACGGGACGGGCTGAACGGGACGGTAGCCCACGTCTGTGTACCACGGAGAAAAGTAGTACCAGACGCCCGCGATTGCGAGCGTCAGACCGAGGCTGCCCGCGATGACCGCCACGATCGGGAACTTGTTCCACCAGGGGGGGAAAATCTGGGCCAATGGCTAGGACTCCGGGGCGCTGGAGGACAGTTGCCCAGGCCAGCCAGTCCATGATCGCGAATCTTATCTACGAATTGGGACGAGGGTCAAGCGCGCCGATGATGCGGTCGCGCATCTCGTCGCCGTTTGAGATCGGCTTTGCGCTTCACGGCATCAGCGCCAAGAATTCGGCGCCGTGTTTCCGTGGCGCCCGGCAAGCGACGATGAGGCAACTCGATCCAACGGGAACTCGCCAGCCTCGCGAGATCAGCGCGCGTTCGAGGCCGAGCATCGCTTCGACCGCACACACCGCGACTCTGTTTGGCGGCCGCAGCTCCGCGGCGAGGCGGTCCGGATCGAGCGTCTTCTGCACTCCGAGCTTCCACGGCAGCGCACGAAACAGCAGGATCGGCAACGGCAGGGGCCAGAAAAAATAGGTTGCGAATTCGGGAGAGAAGCCCGCCGCGCGCAGCCGCTCGTTCAGTCCGCCGACGGTGTAGCGTCGATGATGCCCGGTGGACGCATCATCGACCGACCACAGCAGTTGGAACGTTGGGACCGCCAGGTACAGCCGGCCCCCCGGTGCGATGAGCGTATGAAGCAGCCGCAGCACGCCGACGTCGTCGCCGATGTGCTCGAGCACGTCGAACAGTCCTGCTGCCGGAAACGAGCCGGGTGCGAACTTCGCGTCCTGCAACGTGGCGCAGACGAGAGGCTCGAGGCCGCGCCTGCGGGCGTTGTGAATACCGGTCTCTCCTGGCTCGATGAGGAGCGTTTCGAAGCCGCTTCGCTGGAGACCAAGCGACACGAAACCATTGCCGGCGCCGACGTCCGCGATGAATCCTGACGGCGGAAATCGACGGACCACGTCGACGATCACCGCATTGCGATGCCGATACCAGAACGACGCGTCCTCGATCGCAAAGCAGAACGCGTTTGCCTCTGCGGGGTAATCGATGGGCGACGAATGCCGCGCGTACCAGATGCCATTTGGGCCCATCGTGAGGCCCGAAGCGAGGCTCATCAAATCTTGCATCGTCGTGCCTCGTCCGACGAACATACGCTGACCGTTCCGTGGTAAACGCCTCCATCAGCCGCGCATGGCTGGTTCCCTCTGCGATCGGCGTGATCTGGCTGACGTGGCTGCTGCAGCTGCCGCCGCGTCCGGACACGTGGCTCGTGGTTGCATCCGGTCTGCCGCTCATCGCGTTGGGTTCGAGAATCGTCGCCGCGCGCAATGGCGAGGCGTGGCGCGCGTTGGTTCTGCGCACGGTTGATTTCCATGTCGTGTGGCTGGCGCTGCTGGTTGCTTTCGGCATCCAGTTCGAGGATGCGCATGGCATCACGACAGACGGCGTCACGTACTTTGCGCAGCTGAGGAGCGTCATCTTCGATCACGATCTGGACGTCGAGCGTGAGTTCGCGTTCCTGCAGCAGCCGCCACGTCCCGGTCATATTGTCCCGATAGGTCCGATTCCGGTGTGGCTGCCACTCTATCTCAGTGTTGCAGCGGTGGACGCGGTTGGCCGCGGCGCTCGGTGGTGGACGCCACCGGCGGATCCAGTTGCGCTCGGCCTGACGTTGCCGTACGTGCGCGCCGCGCTCGTGTCGTCATTTGCGATCGCCGCACTCGGCGTGATCGTGATGCACATCTTGCTGCGCCGGGAGTTCAGCAAGACTGCGGCGCTTGCGGCGACGCTGCTGGTCGTGGGTGGAACGTCGCTGTTCTGGTACATGGTCTATGAGCCCTCGATGACGCACGCCGCGTCGTTCGGCTTCATCGCGTTGTTTGCGACCGCCGTGGTTTCATTCGATCCACGTCGAGCGTCGCCCAAACAGATCGCCACGATCGGCGTTCTCCTCGGATTGGCGTTCATCACGCGGCCGCAGGAAGCAGTCTTTGCAATTTTGCCGGCGCTCTACCTTGCCGCTTTGCCGGACCGTGGCATCGTTCGACTGAGGATCGCCAGGCGTTATGCGTTGTGGGGCGCGCTGGGTCTTCTCCCGCTTCTCATACTGCAGCTTGCGCATTCGTATGTGCTCTTCAGCCGCGAACACCTGGCACTGGTTGGCGAACAAGGGTTTCTCAACCCCTTCCGATCGCGATGGACGGAAACGCTGTGGTCGTCGTGGCACGGGTTTTTGTCGTGGACGCCGGTTGCGTACATCGCCGTCATTGGAACCGCTGCCTACGGTCTGAGCGGTCCTTCAGTCCGTCGGAACCGTCGGGCGTTCGACAACGAAGCCGCCCAGGATAACGAAGGCGCCCTAGACGCCCCTCGGCGTTGGCCATGGGCTGTGGCCGCCTTGCTTATCGTGTTCGTAATGGCGTGGATCAACGGTGCGACACCGGATCTCGGAGCTGGCTGGTCATTCGGCGGCCGGCGCTTCGTCAGTTGTCTGGTGCTGCTCGCACCGGGCCTGGCGTGGATCGCGCAAAGATTGCTCGCGCGTCCGCTTGCTTCCATCGCGGTATTGGCCGCCGCGTTTCTCGGATGGAATTACTTGTTGATCGAACAGTATCGAACCGGACTTCTGCCGAACAACGAGCCGGTCAGCTTCGCACAGCTCACGCGGCAGCAGGCGCAGGTCTACACCCGTCCGCCGTACTTCTATCCGTTTGCGTTTCCCGCGAACGCGCTGTTTGCCTGGCGAACGGGACTGCCGATCGACCGGTACGATCTGCTCGGAACCGAGCCGCTTCAGGAAAGCGTCGACGTCCAGCTCGATGACCACGCACGTCGTTTGCTTCTCGACGGCTGGGGCGCGGCAACGGGCGATTCGACAGGCTCGGGATGGTGGACTGCGGCGTCACCCGCGTCGCTTGTCCTGCCGCTGAAGCTCGCGCGCGACGGAGGCGTGCGAGTCGATGTCGACGCACGATCGCGCTTGACGACGCCCGCCGTGCGCTCGCGGCTGGCCGTCGTGGTCAATGGACATGTGATTGGCACGTTCGCGGCGGAGGCTGAGAAGCCTTCAGCCGCATCGTTCCACAGCGACAGAACGATGTGGATCGATGGTTTCAATCGCGTTTCGTTCGTCAGTCAGGAGCGCTTCTGGCCCGTAGCGGTCTATCGCATTCGAGTGAGAACGGTGAAGTGACCGCCTTGGCGGTGATCATTCCGTTCGAATCACCGCAATCGGATCGACTCGCATGGCGCGCAGCGCAGGCGCCAGGCTGCCGGCCAACGCCAGCAGCAGCGACGTCGCGACTCCGCCCACCAACGTCGCCGCATCTGCGGGGCTGACGCCGGCGAGCAGCGCCTGCATCGTCCGCCCTGCCGCAACGGCGAGAACGGTCCCGAGAGCCATTCCGGTGGCGGCGAGTGCGAGGCCGTACCGTAAGACCATTCGCAGGATTTCGAACTTGTCTGCGCCCAGCGCCATGCGCACGCCGATGTCACGCGACTGCGCCGAGATGTTGAACGACAGCAGGCCATGCAAGCCAAGGACAGCGAGAAGAAACGCAATCGCCGCGAAGCTCGCCAGCACACGCGCCTGCGCGCTGCGCGGCGCCGTGTCTGCAGCAACGATATCGCCGAGCGTTTGAATGTCGGAGATCGGCTGCTGCGGGTCTGCTCGCGCGATGATCTGGCGGATAGCCGGAAGCAGTGTGGAGGCCGCGACAGAGCTCTTGATCACGAGATCTTTCGGGGCATAGAACATGATGTTGCCGTCAGGGACCTGTCGCGACGAGATGTACACTTGCGGCTCGCTGGCGCGTTCGAGACCCCGGACGCGAATGTCGCCGACAACACCGACCACGACGAGATCGCGGAACAACCGGCCGATCGAGAGGTGCCTTCCAATCGGGTCGACCGTCGGCCATTGCTGGCGAGCGAACGACTCGCTCACAATCGCCACGCGGGGCGAGCCGGGTCGGTCCGCATCGCTGATGTCGCGCCCTCGACGAATGGGTATGCCAAGCGTGTCAAAAAAGCCTGGCGTCACTTCCCGCAGACTCACCGCGGTTCTTGCGCCCGGCTCGTCGGGTTTCCCGTCGACGGTCACACCAAAGATGCCCCCGCGCATGACCATCGGCAGAAAGCTGATGTAAGCCGCGTGACTGACGCCAGGCAGCGCACGGACGCCCTCGAGAACGGGATCGTAGAACTGATGCTTCCGTACCGTGGCGGTGTACTTCGGCAGTGGCAGCGCGGTTCGGAGTGTCAGCACGCCATCCGACTTGAATCCTGGATCCACGTCCTGGACTTTCCACAGTGCGCGCACGAGAAGGCCGGCGCAGACAATCAG
>DASPWV010000167.1:0-4150 GCA_035637635.1 Vicinamibacterales bacterium
GAGCTCGCGCTCGACACCGATCTCAGCGACATCGTTTCGACCCGCACGGCCGCGGAGTGGGAGCAGTGGGCGCGGGAAAGAGATCTGCCGATTGCTGCTGTACGGACAGCGATGGAGCGACAGACACGGACGTAGCCACAGAGGCACAGAGACTCAGAGTCAGAAAAAGTCGATCACTTCGTTTGGGTCCGCCGTGACTTCAGGCTGACAAGAACCGTGTCTTTAAGGCTTCGCACAAAAAATTCTCTGTGACTCTGAGACTCTGTGGCTTCGTACGTCGTTCGTCTTCACGGTAGAGTGAACGCAACCAATTTCGCCGTCTCCGCCTGTCCGATCGCGATCGCCACGTACTGCTTTCCGGCGCTGCTATAGGTCATTGGCGTCGCAGTGGTGCGCGTGTCGAACGGAAAGCGCCACAGGGTTTCGCCAGTCATGGCATCGACCGCGTTCAGCGCCACATCGCCGCCGCCGACAAACACCAGTCCTCCGGCGGTCACAATGGCGCCGGGTGCGCCGGCCGCGCCAAGCTTGTTCGGCAGCGCCACGTCCTTCAGTGCCGGGTGTGAGCGAAGTGAGGGGGTGTCGCCTATCGGCACGCGCCAGGCAATCTCGCCGCGATTGAGATCGATGGCCGTCAAGTGTCCGTACGGTGGTTTGAGCAGTGGCAGACCATTCATGAAGGTCGCGTTGGGTGCGCGGTTAATCAGATCGGCATCGACTTCGTCCGCCCGCGGATTCGCGGGCGATTTGTCAGGTGCGGCGAGTTTCAGGATTGCGGCGTTATTCGACGTGGTTTTCACGAACAGGAAGCCGCTCTCCGGATCGTACGCGCCACCGCCCCAGTTTGCCCCGCCGATGACGCCCGGTCGCATCACTGTGCCGTGCAGCGATGGCGGCGTATAGAGCGGCCCAAGGCGGTACTTCGATAGCTCTGCGCGTGCGGCATCGCGCAACGCCGGCGTCAGATCGAACGCGTCATCGAGCGTCACGCCCTGCTCGCTGAGCGTGGGCGGTTTCGTCGGAAAGGGCTGCGTCGGCCACGACTGTTCTCCGCTCACGTCGCTCTTCGGGACAGGCCGTTCTTCGATTGGCCACACGGGCTCGCCGGTCACGCGATCGAACACGAACGCGAAGCCCTGTTTGGTCAGCTGCACGACGGCGTCGATGCGTTTGCCGCCCACTGCGATCGGAGCGAGCGTCGGTGGCGATGCCAGATCGTAGTCCCACAAACCGTGGTGCACGATCTGGAAGTGCCACTTCCGCAAGCCCGTCGCGGCGTCAAGACACACGAGGGACTCGGCGAAGAGATTCGCGCCCGGTCTCCTCGCACCGTAATAGTCGTTGCTCGGGGTGCTGAGCGGCAGATAGAGGAGCCCACGCGTGTCGTCGAGCGACATCGGCGCCCACACGTTGGTGTGGCCGGTGAAGCGCCACGCGTCGCCACCCCAGGTGTCGTGGCCGAACTCGCCGGGCTGCGGCAACGGTCTGAACGTCCACACGATTTTTCCCGTATGCGCGTCGAACGCGCGGATATCGCCCGGCGGATCGTTTCGATAGGTGAGTCGATCGCCCACGCCGTTCCCGAGAATCACCAGATTCTTGTAGACGACGGGCGGCGACGTGTTCGTGTAATGGCGCGGGTTGACCTCCCAGGAAAGTCCCTTTGTCAGATCGACGATGCCCTTGTTGCCGAACGCAGCGACGGGCTGGCCGCTCCGCCCATCGAGCGAGATCAAACGGTAGCGGCTGTTCATGAAGATGCGCAGATTGCCCGCTTCGTCGCGCCATGCGGCGACACCGCGATGCACGAATCCGGTGCCGTTCGGCGGCTGGCCTTCCTTGAACGGTTCCGGGTCGTATCGCCAGATCTCGCGACCCGATTTCGGATCGAGCGCGACGACCCGGTTATACGGCGTGCTCACATAGAGCACGTCGTCGATCATCAGCGGTGTGTTTTGAAACGTTCCCGGCTGTGTGCCGAATTCCTTCAGCGCGGCTTCGCGTGGCTCCCACGTCCACGCAATGGCGAGCGTCGAGACGTTCGCGCGGTTGATCTGTCGCAGCGTGGAGTAGTGCGTCGATGCCGCGTCGCCCGCGTACGCGGGCCACTGATTCGACCCGTTGTTTGTCTGACCGCGGACGCCCGCGCTCAGCATCGCCAGCGCCGAGATGAGGACGAGAAGAGAGCGTCGCATCGAGCGCGAGGGTATCACCGATCGACAGCAACAGCGCCGCGCAGCAAGACATCCGCGGATTGCGTTCGCGCAACGTGGGCGGCTCGGACACGCCGGTCTTCGACCGGCGCTCGCTGATCTGAGAACCCCGCGATCACAATGCCCACTTGAATCGCAGGGGCGTTGTGATCGTGGGGTTCTCAGATCAGCACCGCGGCCGCAGGCCGCGGCCGAGCCGCAATCGCGCGCAGTGGCAGTCGTTCCGGCGCAGTCGCCATCGCGGTGAAAGCATTCGGCGGCGACTCGCCTGAACACTAATCCGCGTGAATCCGCCTAATCCGCACAATCCGCGGATGTATTCTTGCCGCAGCCGCAAGTCGCCACGACAGCCGGACGTGGCTATCTGGGACGAAAGTTCCCGGCGGGCCACACGTACTCCGTCGGCACAGGCCTCCCTGCCAGATACGCGTCGCGATCGGCCGGCGCGTAAATCCTCACCTGTCGATCGATCTCGACGCGAGGAGGCCAGTCCAACATGCCAAGTGGTGACACGGCGGCAAACCGCTGCCGAAACGCGGGCTCCTCCCAGCGCTCCAGCAGGATGTACGGCTCGAGACCGCGCTGGCGCAGCCACGCCGTCGCCACGTCGAGCGACCGAGGTTCCAACGAGTCCCACAGGACAGCGCTCCGATCGGCGTGAAACCGGAGTGTGCCGCTTTCCCAGACCGTAAAAAAGACTGCGTTCGAGGGAAGCTTGTCGCGTACGTACTCGCCGGTATCTCTGAAACGTGCCTCCAGTCGATGAAGATCGAATGCCTGCCGCGTCACGGCGACACGGATGCCAAATGCCACGAGCAGAACACCGACGACGCCAATCAAGACCGGACTGCGCAGGAGCAATGCTGCGGAAGCAGCTGCGAGCGCCAGCGCCGGCACGATGGCCGGCAACAGAAAGCGCAAATACCACCATTCTTCGAACGGGCGATAGAACAGATACACCACCGCGGTCGTGGCGGCCACGCCAAACGCGAGCCACACAATGGATCGTGCGGACCGCCGAACGAGCAATGGCGCGGCCAATGCGAGCAACAGAACGGGCGTTTGTGTTTCGACCAACGCGCGGCCGTAATGCGCGAGATTGGTGGTGACGAATCGAACGCTGAAGAAGTCCGCAGCGTTTCCATAACCGAGCCTGAGCGGGCTTCCATACAAGACCGTGTTGAAGGCCGCCGTGACAATCACGAATGGCAACGCAGCGGCAACAAATCGAACGAGCCTTCGCACGGCGGTCGCACGCGCTCCTCGCACGGCAACCCACAACGCGACCACCAGGGCGACAGGAGCCAGGTTTGGACGTATCAACAACGCAAGCCCGGTCATCGCGCCCATGACGTTCGCGGCGCGCCGCTCATCCAGCGTCGCAGAAGCAATCACCGCCGTCCACGCCGCAGCTGTCGCCATATCGTTCATCGGTTGGGCCGCTTGAAACAGAACGATTGGCGAGCTCGCAACGGCCGCCGCCGCTAACGCGGCGGCCGCATCTCCTGCAAGCCGCCGCGCGAGGACAAAGGCACTCCAGACGAGACACACAGCTGCCAGCGGCGTCGCCAGAAAGATTCCGCCCCGGCCGAATGCCCAGTGGAGCGGCACCATCACGAGCGCAAAGCCAGGCGCGCACACGGGCGACGCGGCGCTCTCTCGAGCTGGAGACGGGAAAAATCCAGCCGGCGTCAACGTCAGCGCGGCGTTCGGCCACGGAGGAGCCGAGTCGAACGGAAGCGACGGCTGTATGGTTCCGTGCGCCAGCGCATCGGCCATCAGCGCGTAGCAGGAGGAATCAGAGCCGCCGGCCGCCCACGTGCCGCGTACGATCGCAAACCCGAACAGCGCAAGCGCCACGACGAGCGCGATCGCGCGCGGCAGGAGGCCACGGAGACACCGAGACACAGAGGAATTATTGGTAATCGTAAATAGCA
>DASPWV010000168.1:0-6621 GCA_035637635.1 Vicinamibacterales bacterium
GTCAAAATATTGCGCGCGCAAGCTGAAGATTCCACCTCGGAATACGACCGCGAGAAGTTACAGGAACGGTTGGCGAAACTGGTCGGCGGGGTAGCGGTGATCAAGGTTGGCGCGGCGACCGAGACCGAGATGAAGGAAAAGAAGGCGCGCGTCGAAGATGCCATGCACGCCACGAAGGCCGCCGTCGAAGAAGGGATCGTGCCCGGTGGTGGCATCGCGCTGCTTCGTGCCTCGGCGATTCTCGAGTCGTTCGCGAAGGACAGGAGCCTCGATGACGACGAGCGCCTTGGGGTCGAGATCGTGCGGAAGGCCGCCGAGGAGCCCACGCGTTGGATCGCGCAGAACGCTGGGCTGGAAGGCTCGATCGTCGCGGCGAAGATCAAGGAGTCCAAAGAGAGACACTGGGGCTTCAACGCGCAAACCGAGGAGTACGAGGATCTCGTCAAAGCCGGCGTCATCGATCCAACCAAGGTGGTGAGAACGGCGCTGACGAACGCGGCGTCCATCGCCTCGCTGCTCTTGACGACGGAGGCGCTCGTCTCTGAAATCCCCGAGAAGGAGAAGCCCGCGCCCGCGGCGCACAGCCCCGGCATGGACGATTACTGATCGCGAGGCGAAGACAGCGGATTGGGGTTTGGCGCGCCAGCCCGGTGGCCGAACCCCAACTCGCTCGTCTGCGACAGACGTCCGTCGAGCGGCTGAGAGAGAAGGGTTTCTAGACGACAACGCGTGATCAGTGCCTGCCGGCGCGCGCGTCAAGGGTGATGAACACAATGGGTGTGGGCAATTCCTGGACAGGGCGCATCGCCCTGATTGGCAACTACCTACCAAGACAGTGTGGGATCGCAACGTTCACGACCGCGCACTTCTTCCATCGCGATCTTCTCTGCCTTGCCCGATGCGAGCACCGCGCATGATTAGCATCGAGCCGCGGTTTGGCGCCTCGACGAAGCTGTTTCGCACGCTTGGCTGCGACGTTTACGAAGAGAAAACGACCGGTGATTGGCGGCGCCGCACGTTGTCCGCGTTGATGCTCTTCTTCAAGTGTTTCAGCGTGTTCGTGAAGCTGCTCGACCGTCATACAAAATGGGTCACCTCCCGGTGATGTGCCCGAGGGCCCGATGCTCGGGCCCTCGGCGGTCGCTGGACGTGTGTCACGTCGCCGGCGACAACGCCTGCGACGCGTGAACAACGCGCCCTTCCTACGCCGTGACCTTCCGATGCACGCCCGGCGACGCCAAGAAGGCGCGATAGACGGCAACGGCGGCGACGACGATTCCAGCGATCACGTCACTATTTCTCGCCATCGTCGTGTCGGCGTACGCGAGTACGAATGGCGCTACGATGGACCACGCTCCGCCGACCATCAGGAGATAGTCGACGTACGCCGGGACGTCCGTGCCCAGAGCCGCCCACAGGGCGAGAGCGGCAATCAGCAATCCGAGCACAACTGCTTCTGCGGTCGCGACGGTGCTTAGCGTGCTGTAGCCAGCTGCGAACGGTGCGACCAGAAGGCCGATGCCAGCGAGGACGGCAATCCAAGCACTCCATTTCATGGGTCGGTCACCTCCTTTCCGGACCATTTCCCACTAGTCCTCACACCAGATAGTCCTACTTGACAATAGTCGTTGTCAACGAATATTATCCGGCTATGGAACGCACGAACGCGCGGATCGATACGCCAGAGCATGCCGTTTTCCTCGGAATCCTGAGGATCGCCGAAGCCTTCACGCGTGCGCTCACAGAGGTGCTGGAGCCCTTCCGGCTGACGCTAAGTCAGTACAAGGTGCTACGAACACTTCGGCACGCGGGGTCGGAGGGGCTGACATGTGGAGAGGTCAGCGAGCGACTCTCGACACGCGACTCCGACATCACCCGCCTTTTGGATCGGCTGGAGGTACGGGGCCTGATCGCGCGTCGGCGTGAGCGACCCGACCGCAGAGTGGTCCGCACGAAAATCACCGAGGAAGGCACAGGCGTTCTCAGCGCGATCGACAAGTTGATCGGCGAGCTTCAAGTTCGTCACCTTGGTCATTTGGGACCAAAGAGGTTGAGCGCTTTTGGCGCGCTACTGAAGTCGGCCGCTATCACTGGACTCGTCGAATGAACGTAGATCAATCGGGGTGAGACGGATGCTTTCTTGAATCATGCAGAAAAGGAGGTTGCTTATGCGACGCACAGCGATCGTAGTTGCGCTGTTGGCTGCGTTGGCGATCTTCGCAGCTCCAGCCTCAGCGCAGGTTCAGGATGGCTGGTTCCTGAATGCCGGCGTGGGACCAGCATTCGGCACACTTGGTTCGGTGCCTGCCGTTGATGGGACCGCCGGCTACAGGTTCAACCAACACATCTCAGTGGCGGGAGAATTCGGTGTGTTGCCACATGCTCCTTTTGATAAGGCGGGCGTGATTGCCCCTCCCGTGTCACCGATCGTGCCGACGGCCGATCTTCGCGTCAACGGCTATCACGCGAACGGTAATCTGACCATCCAACCAGGGATCTGGGAACGCATAGAGCCTTACGCGACCGTTGGCATCGGCTCGTTCACGGGTTCGACAGTCGCGGCGGCGGACGTCGGCCCGACCGAGTTCCGGCAGTACCGACACGATACCCATTTCGCGTCGAATCTCGGTGCCGGACTGACGTATCGGTTCAACCGCTGGTTTGGCGTGAACGCCGACTATCGGCACTTCTTTGTGAACGCGGGCGATTTGGAGCACGTCAATCGCTTCGCGACCGGAGTCAAGTTGTTCGTGAAGTAGTCAAAGCGTCGGGCGCGCGGGCGTGCGCGCGCCCGGCCGCTCGTTACTGACGGCGAAGGAGGCGTCTTCAAACGTGCGCTCGCGAGCTTTGATGACGGTGCTGGCTGGCATCGCAGGCACAATTTCGTCTGAGACGTCGATGGTCACCCTGCGATTCGGCGTGAAGCGTAGGCTGTCGCTCACGTGCTGGATTCTCGGACATGAGGATTGGGTGCGTCGCGCGCCTGGTCGGCTCTATCTCGAATGTCTCGAGTGTGGACGTGAGACAACGGGGTGGATAACAGCCCGGAGCGTGCCCAGCGACGCAGTAAACGTCGGCGGCGGGCACGCCAGCGACAATTGTCCTGATCGTTCTGCGTCTGACGTGAGCCCCTCGACAATCGTACCGTCCGAACGGCCAGCCGACCAGCACGAGGTGCGGATAGCGGCCTGATCTCAGTGGCGTGCGTTTGAGGCGTTGAGCACAATGGAAGATCTGTGGTTCGAGGCTGGAGCAGCGTCATGTGCCTCGAATCAGGAGACGGACGAAATGGCAGAGACGATTCGTATTGTCGATTACTTCTATCTGACCGTGCCCGATAAGCCGGGTGAGGGTGCGCGAGTGCTCAACGTTTTGAAGGACGCCGGCGTGAACCTGCTCGCGTTCTCCGGTTTTCCCGAAGGACGCCGGACGCAGCTGGATTTCCTTCCCGCGGATCCGGCGGCATTCAAGCAGGTCGCCAAGAATGCGAAGTGGAAGGTCATTGGCCCGAAGCGAGGATTCCTCCTTCAGGCTGATGACCGCGTGGGCGCAGTCGCGGAACTGCTTGAACGCTTGGGCAACGCCAAGATCAACGTCACTGCAATCGACGCCGTGTCCGTGGACGGCCGCTATGGAGCGATTTTCTGGGTGGCTCCAAAGGATGTGAAGAAAACCGCGACTCTGCTCGGCGCAGCTTAAGCCTAACCCCAACGCCTATGCGGACGCGTAAGCGTCGAGAAGGCGCTTCACTGCCGGCTTGGTCAATGCGCCTAGCAAATCAATCGATGTTGCGTCCACACAGCCGGGCACGCTGCGTTCGAGGACCAGAGACGCGATGCAACGCATCTGCCGGATTGGCGCTTGGCTAGATGCCACCTAGCTGCCCGGCGGTCGCAGACGCCAGAACCGCTCGGCAACAATCGACCAGCCCTTTGGCGCTAATCGCGCGCTCGCGTCTTCGATCATTCCAGGGTTGCCGCACAGGTAGATGACGGTGTCAGCTTTCAGCAGACCCCAGCGCTCGAGGTATTCCTCGACGAGCAGATTGATGCGACCAGTCGGGCCTGTCCAGCCGGCGTTCCGGTCGGCCCACGGACGACTCACGCTGGCTACGAATTGAATCAGTTCGGGATAGTCGGTGCTCAGTCGCCTGAGCTCGACGTCGTACACGAACTCGTCGGAATGACTTGCACCCTGCATGACGAAGAACCGGCTCTGTTCCACCGCCGCCGGACGATCTTCTCGGTCATGGATGAACTGGCGAATCATGCTGACGTACGGCGCAATGCCCGTCACAGTGGCGACCATCACGTGGTTTCTGACACCGGTTCGCCGGGTGAAACGTCCCTTGGCCTTGGGCCGCATCGTGACGAGGTCCCCCACATGCTGAGCGAAGAGAAGCGGCGTCAGCGTGCCACCGTATTCGGGGAGCACGAACTCGACGAACAGTTCGATAGTCGGCTCGTACGGCGCTGAGACAATCGAATACGGTCGTTCAATTCCTTCCGCACCAATGGTGATGTACTGGCCCGGCGTGAAATGAAATTCGATGCTCGGCTCGAGCCAAAGAATGAACAGGTCATCAGTGCAGTCTCGGCGGCGTACGATCCTCGCTGTCGGGAGGTTCGCCGCTGCTGTGGAGGTTCTCTGCAGGCCCCCGGAACTCCTCGATGGCATCCTGTTCTGCGGAGCTTCACAAACCGCGCCGCGATTGGCACATGGTGGTCATTGGGCGTAGGACTTGCGTGCTCGACCGTGATGTGCACGACGGGCGGTACATGCTCCGTCGGCACGCATGACAAGAGCTCATGCCATGCCCACTGCTCAGAAGACTATCAAACCCGCCGAGGTCGGTTCAATTAAGGAGCAGCTGTCGCGGGACAATACGCCCGACAGTCCGATTGTTCAGGAGTTGCGCCGCCAGGTCGCAAACGCGTTCGTTCTGTACGCCAACTACAAGCACTACCACTGGCAGACCTACGGTCCGCTCTTTCGCGATTTGCACAAGCTGTTCGATCGCCTTGCAAAAGACGTGCTCTCCACGATCGACGAACTCGCCGAGCGTGTCCGCATGATCGGGCAGGATCCGCCAGGGCATCTACTCGAAGCCGCCGACCTCGCCAGTGTAGCCGTCGCTGCGCCGCACCCGACGATGCGTGAGATGGTTGAAGAGGCCGATCGACATCTGCTCATCGTGATCAGCGAAATGCGGCGCGCCGCGAAAATTGCCGACGAGCACGGCGACCCGGGAACGGTCGATCTGTTCTCACGCGTTGTTCAGATTCATGAGAAGCATGAGTGGTGGATGCGGGATCTGCTCCGTAGCGGCGACGGGCTCTGCGCGTGACACTCGACGGGCGAACACTCGTACTGAGAGTTGACCCGGGCGATGGTTACGCTCTTTCTGTGTGGCGATGTGATGACCGGCCGCGGTATCGACCAGATCCTGGCGCATCCATGTCCGCCTGGAATTCAGGAGCCTTATGTCCGGGATGCGCGCGATTACGTAGCCTTGGCGGAACAGGCAAACGGACCAATTACGCGTCCGGTCGCTCCAGCCTACATCTGGGGTGATGCAATCGCAGAACTGAAGCGAATCGCGCCCGACGCTCGGATCGTCAATCTGGAGACGAGCGTCACCACGAGCGACGACTTCTGGCCTGGCAAAGGCATCCACTATCGGATGCATCCGCGGAACATCGACTGCCTCACCGCTGCGGGAGTCGATGTGTGCGTGCTTGCAAACAATCACGTGCTCGACTACGGGCGCGCGGGTCTCGACGAAACCATCGCCACGCTGGTCGACGCAGGGTTGAAGGTCACCGGAGCCGGAGCGTCAATCGATCAGGCGCGGCAACCGGCGATCATCGATGTCGGTAACGAGGGGCGGATCCTCGTGTTCGCCGTTGGCGCCGAGAACAGCGGAATTGCCAGGACGTGGGCGGCCACAACGGCAGCGTCTGGCGTCGATTTGCTGCGCGACTTCTCGGACGCGTCCGCCGACGCCCTACTGGCACGAGTGCGCAGCCGCAAGCGCCACGGAGACGTCGCCGTCGTGTCCATCCACTGGGGTGACAACTGGGGCTACGAAGTCCCCGACGCGCACATCCTGTTCGCCCATCGTCTACTTGACGACAGCGTGGATCTGGTCCACGGCCACTCGTCGCATCATCCTCGACCAATGGAGATCTACAAAGACAAGCTGGTGCTGTACGGGTGTGGCGATTTCCTCACCGACTACGAAGGCATCACCGGCGACGAGGAATTCCGAGATGACCTCGTGCTGATGTACTTCCCCCGGCTGCATTCGCACACGGGTGAGCTCATTGAGCTTCAGATGACACCGTTGCAGATTCGGAGGATGCAGTTGGTTCGCGCGTCGGTGCCAGATCGTGATTGGCTGCGACAACGACTCATCGACGTTTCGAAGGATTTCGGGTGCGACGTGGTGTTCGGCGCCGACAAAGCAACGCTAGAGGTACGGCGGCTAAGTCCGTCTCCGGCGACGAAGTAGCGAACTGAGCCGCAGCTCGTCGGCGCGCGGACGTGATGGGCATCCTCGTTGCTTCAGCAGAGCGATTGGAGGATTGCGATGCCCGAAAAGGCAACCGTCAAACGGTC
>DASPWV010000169.1:0-3279 GCA_035637635.1 Vicinamibacterales bacterium
GCTGGCTGAGCGCTCGCGGTCGTCGCAACGAGCGTCACCGCGAGGAGGTACGCGCGCATCCGCTACACGCGTCGAGCGGCGCGGCGCTCGGCGGAATACTCCAGCATCTGCGTCGTCAAATCGCAGGGATACGAGATTCGCACGTCGACTATCGTTCCCGCGTCGTCGCAGACGGCCTCGAGCTTGGGCATGACGAACGCGGTGTAGGAGGGCAGCCGCAAACGGTCCACGCGGGCGACGATCTCGTCGCGCAGCTCGGGATCGAAATGAACGCCGTAGGATTCGAACAGCTCCTTTGCAGCAGCGTAGTCCCCTTCTGATTTGATCCGCTGTACTTCGGCGAGAAGGAGGCCGACCCCTTCTCGGAACGCCTGGACATCGGTCATCACGTAAAAGGTCTTGTTGCCGCGGCGCCGCGCGTCGACGGCGGAGGTGTGCGCCATCAACCAGTGCACGATCGTCTGGCGGTTGCGCATGTGATCTTCCTCGAGATGCGTGCCCTCGCGCACGCGCCGCAGCTGGAGGAGCGCGTTACGCGCGTAGGCCTCGTACTCGGCACGAACGATCTCGGCGTGGTGCTCGGCAGAGACGATGCCGAGATCGGCGAGATGCGGATCGGCGATGAAGTACAGGGCCACGAGATCGGCGCGTGTCTCTTCGAGCGCCGAGTACTGCTCCTTCAGGATTTCCTGCGGCGGCACGACGACTGCCTCCGCCATGCGACCGGATCCGTGGCCCAGCACTTCGTGAATCTCGGTCGCAAGCTCGCTCGCAAAGAGCCCCCACTCCTTCGCCCGCGCGTGCTCCACGTCGCTCCAGCAGAACTCCTCGCGGAAGCTGTCGAGCGTCGATTGCTCGTACGCTTCGATGACGTTCGAGAGCGACACCGACTTGCTGCCATACTGCTCCCGGATACGCTGATCGTTTGGCAGATTGACGCCGATGGGCGTCACTGGGCCGGAGTCGCCCGTCTCGACGACCACCTCGATGGCGCGCGCGGAAATCCCCTGCACGTCGGGCTTTCTGTAGCGCGGATCGATCGGCAGATGATCCTCGAACCATTGCGCGCTCTCGGCAAGGCGCTCGATTTTAGCCGCCTTCTCTTGATTGACGTAGTAGACGACGCCTTCCCATGCGCCTTTGACTCCGCGCGCGTCCATGTAGACCTCGATGAAGCCGTTCATCGTGTCGACCACGGAGTCGCGGTTCTGCACCCAGGCAATATCGAACGCCTCGCGCTCCGATTCCTCGCCCGTCTCGTACCAGCGAATGAGCGCGTCCAGTGCGGCAGCAAGAGAGTCCGGTGCGTGCGCAAGCGCCGCGCGGAGATGACGCACGACTCGAGAGATTTCTGCATCGTACCGCCCACCGATTCGATACACCTCCTCCACGATCACGTTGTCGCGCTTCACGACGCGCGAGTTGATCGGGTGACGCTCGGCGAACCCGGCGAGATCGGCTGCGCTGACGCCGTCATACAGATTGTTCGCGCTTGCGGTCAGAATGTCGCGCCCTGCACCGGGAGTCTTGCACGTGACCAGCGGGTCGAAATCGGGGTCGAGAAACATCGGCGCAAATTCTCGAATGAGCGAGGCGATCGACGCGTGGCCGTCAAGTGAGAACCGCGCGCCGTGCCGCGCCGCCGATTGCGCGGCGGCCACCAACTGGTCGAACGACAGCCGCAGCACGAATTTGCGCGCCGTGAGGTTGTTATACGGCCCGCTGTTAATCCAGAACAGCTTCGTGTATCTCGTGATCTCGTCGCGTATCTCGGGGTCGAGACCACCCGAGTGTGTAACGATCTCTTCGAGGATATCGCGCATCGCGAGGTTGTGGCGATAGCGCTGGTCGAAGTAGATGTCGCGTCCCGCAAGCGCGGCCCGATACAGATGCCACACCAGAACCCTTTCCTTCGGCGTGAGCTTTTCGAAACCATCTGCGTACAGCTGGACGACGGCTGCGTCGTCGATTTGCTCGAGGCGGTACCGGCGCTCAGTGACGGAATGCGGGGGAAGGGTCGGATGCGCCATTCGTTTGCCCTTAAAGCGGGACTTCTACCCGTTCGCCATGCTGCGGCACGTGCACGCGCCAGCCGAAGGTGGATTCGATCCGTTGCTTCAACGCGTCCTGCGCCGGCGGTTCGCCGTGAACCAGATACGTCGTCGCCGGTGGAGTCGTGAACGTTCGCAGCCACTGCACGATCTCGGCGGCATCGGCATGCGCAGACATGCTGTCCAGTTTTTCGATATGTGCCGCCACGAGCACCTGCTGCCCGTGGATCTTGATGGTCTTTGCGCCGTCGATCAGTTGACGCCCGCGTGTCCCTTGTGCCTGATAGCCGACGAACAAGATGGTGTTGCGGGCATCGGGCAAACACGCCGCGAGGTGATGGAGCACGCGGCCGCCTGTGGCCATGCCACTGGCGGAAATCACGATGGCGGGACCGTGTGATTGCGTGATCTCACGCGACTCGTGCGAGGACACCACTGGCTGCATGCGTGCGACACAGAAGCCGCACGCCTCGGAATGCTGGCTGCGCACATTCGCGTCGAGCTCTGCTTGATGCTTGCGGTAGAAGTCCAGCGCGCCGAGCCCCATCGGACTGTCGACGTACAGCGGTACCGGCTTGAGCCTGTTCTGATTCTCGAGCTGGTTGAGCCAGTAGAGCAGTTCTTCGACTCGCCCCACGGCGAAGGCCGGAATAATCACTCGTCCACCGCGTTCGATGGTTTGCGTGATGATTCGCTCGAGCGCGGACGCGTCATCGGTATGCGGATGTTCCCGGTCTCCATACGTCGACTCGACGAGGATCGTTTCAGCGTCGGGCGCAGGCTGCGGATCCGGCAGAATCGGCCGGTTGTAGCGGCCGAGGTCTCCCCCGAACAGCAGCCCTCGACCCGATCCATTGACGCGTGACAGCCGCACGAACGCCGATCCCAGCAAATGGCCGGCGTCGACGAATTCCGCATGCAAACCGGGTGCAATGTCGATGCGAGTGGCAAGCGGAATTGTCTGAAAGAGCGTGAGCGCCGTCAGGGCGTCGGCTTCGGTAAACAGGGGCAACGCCGGCGAGTGCTTCGAGAAGCCGCCGCGATTGGCAAGTCGGGCGTCTTCTTCCTGCAACCGCCCGGCGTCCGGCAGCACCAGCGTGCAGAGGTCGAATGTGCCCGAGGTAGCGAGAATCCGTCTTCGGAAGCCGTTGGCAACCAGCCCGGGCAGCATGCCTGAGTGGTCGATGTGCGCATGTGTCAGCAACACCATCTCAATGGATGCCGGATC
>DASPWV010000170.1:0-1587 GCA_035637635.1 Vicinamibacterales bacterium
GACCGAGCGCCTTCTCGATTTCGCTGGGCGGCAGCATGCCGTTATCGGAGGTGCGGTTCAGCACAATGCGCACGCGTTCGGGGGCCACGCCGGCGAGCCGGAGCGCGTCGCCGTACCGCTGCAGGTTTCTCAGACAAGGCACATCAGGATTGGCGACAAGCATCACGACATCGGACATCGGGAGCGCGACCGCGGCACACGCATTGAGCGTACTGCCGGCGTCGATGACCACAAAGTCGTACAACGCCGAAAAACAGCGCAGCGTCTGGTCCACTCCTTCTGCGTCGTGTGAAGACGGACGGCCAAAACTGTCGGACGCGGCGAGCACGTGCAGGCCGCAGTCGTGCGCGGTGATGAATCGCGATGCCAGCGCGCGATCGCTCCAGCCGAGTTGATCGATGAGGTCAACGAGCGTATAACGCGGACGCAAGCCGAGAAATACTGCGACGTCGCCGGGACCGGCTTTCACATCCACGGCGAGCGTGGTGCGACTGGTGATGCGCCGCAGCTCCGCCGCGCAGTTGACGGCGACGGTGGTCGTACCCGTGCCGCCTTTGGTTCCGAGAAATGTGACGATCATGCGACGAACTCAAACGCAACGCATGTGCCATCATGGCCTCGCCCGGTTGAATCGTGTTTTCCGGAGCTGTTGTGGGCAAACGCCGGCCGCGCGTGCTGACGACGTCTTGCATATCTGTAAGGGTGGTCCCGCCTTTGGTGGGTGAGGCTGCTGCCCGGGATGGGGCCACCGCGGCAAATTGGCCACGAAAACCGCGATTTTCCGCCATTCTCGGGTTCAAGCTCTGCGGGCATGACGCTTGCTCCCCGCCTTCTCCTGATACCCAAGGAGGGAACAGTACATGGCTGATCGTGAGGTCTACAGCTTGCCGAGTACGACGGATCGATCGGCAATGGACGAATGGGGCATTTACGATCCCTCACGGGCCGGCCTGGAAGCGCTCCGCGACAGGCTCGATGCTCAGCGCCGCGCGCACATCACGTCAGAGGCGGCTCGAGTCGGGGCGTCGATGCGGCTCCTGAACCGCCTGCTCGCACGCGAAGAGAAGCCGGCCACAGAATAGCGCCGGCGCTCTCGCTCGCGTCGGCATTCACCTTGCCAGTCTCTGTCGCCGCACAGGCGACGAATGCACTCCATTTCTCACTTTCTGCGTCGCCTGGCGGAGCTGCGCAGTGCATGTTTTGCGTACCGCCATTCGCGTCGGGCAGCAGGTTCACGCGCGAGGAGAGCCGTGGGTCGTCGTCGACACCGATCGATTCGACGACTGCACGGTCGTTACTCTTCGCGGGATCGGCGACGACAATCTTTTCTCCACGAGCCGACTGCTCACGCCGTTCGATCGAATCGAGATCTCGTATAACCGACGGCGGATCAGGAGGGCAAAGGAGCGGACGGTCGCACGAGTCGCGGCTGCCGCCGTCGCATGGACCCATGGCTGGACAGATCCATGGACAGCCGCAACCGCGAAGATCGACTTGCTGCCGTGGCAGTTCGAGCCCGCTCTCGCAGCCGTGGCCGGAGCCACGCGGCTCCTTCTCACGGACGAAGTCGGCCTCGGCAAGACCATT
>DASPWV010000171.1:0-1945 GCA_035637635.1 Vicinamibacterales bacterium
GTCTTCCCGATAAATGGCGCGTCGGGACCCAGTTCGACTTGCTCGGCCGCGAGATCGAGACGCTCCGACGTGGTGGCGAGCCGCATGAAATCCACGACCGCCGGCCTCAGCGCAGTGGCCGCCATCTGCACGCCGCCAAGATGGTACGGCGAGATCACGCGGTCGGCGCCGGCGCGGCGCAGCTTTGCTTCGGCGTCTTCGCTCTCGACGCGCGCGATGATGAACAGGTCCGGGCGCAGCACACGTGCCGAAAGCACCGTGTACACGTTCTCGGCATCCGTCCTCACCGCCGCAATCAGGCCGCGCGCGCGGTGAATACCCACCTTGACGAGGACATCCTCTCGACTCGCGTCGGCCGCGACGGCAAGCCCGCCAGCCTCGATGATGTCGTGAACACGATCGGGATCGCGATCGATGACGACGTAGGGAACGCGCTGCTTCTTGAATTCGTCGGCGATGATGCTGCCGATGCGTCCATATCCGCAGATGATGAAGTGATTGTTAAGGCCTTCGAGCATGCGATTGAACCGGCGCAGCGAGAGGCGTGCGTGCAAGCCACCCTCGACCACCTGCGCCATGAGGGTTGACGCGGCATAGAACAATGTGGCGACACCGCCGAGCAGCACCACCACGGTCCAGGCTTGCCCCATTCTGGACATGTCGTGAAGCTCGCGGTAGCCGACCGTGGTCACGGTGATCATCGTCATGTAGAAGGCATCCCACATCGACCAGCCTTCGATGACGACGTAGCCGAGCGTCCCAACGATCGACACCAGGAAGAAGAGAACAATCGCGAGTCCTGTTCCTCTCAGCCAGGTCACGCGAGTGTTCTTTCGATCCGGTTGCAGCATGCACGCTCGCCGCTACGAGCCCGTGACGTGTTTCACCACGGCTTGCCTGGAACACTACGCTCTCTGTCCCGACGGCGGCGTCAGCGTTTCGCCCGATGCGCGCGCCAGAATCCAGCCGAGCACGTAAACGATCACAGCCACGCCAAGCAGCTGCAGGCCGAAAATATGCGCGCTGTCGGCACTGACGCCTACCCCGAGGTACCGCGACGTCAGCGCATCGAGCTCGCTCCACTTGGCTGTTGTCTCGGTCGTCACGCCGATCTGCGTGAGAATGCCGAGCAGGAACATGCAGATCCCGTTGAAGATCCCCAACGCGCCAAACACGAGAACGAAGTTGGCGAGGGCCTGCAGCGGCGTGCGGCGGCGCATCTCTTCGCGATTTGCCAGTGGGCTGTGGGACCGGCCGTAGAACCAGTAGATCATCAATCCGATGTTGAGCCACACGAGGAAACGGACCCAGGTGATCACTGGCAGACTCAGCATGAGATACGCGCAGGACAGGATGCCCAGCACCGGAAAAACCGGTCCCGCCGGAACGCGGAACGGACGGTGCGCATCGGGCCGCTTCACGCGAAGCATCAGAACGGCCGAGCAGACCACCACGAAGGCGAAGAGCGTCCCGATGCTGGTCATCTCCCCGACGACTTGAATCTGCGTGACGCCCGCGACAAGCGCGACAACGACACAGGTAATGATCGTCGTGATATACGGCGTGCCGAATCGTGCGTGCACCTTGCTGACGCCGTGAGGCAACAGACCATCGCGGCTCATCGCGAAAAAGATTCGCGGCTGGCTCATGAGCATGACGAGCAGCACCGACGTAATGCCGGCAACCGCGCCGGCTGACACCAGATACGAAGCCCAGTCCTGACCGATCGTCGCCAGCGCATAGGCGACCGGGGCGTTGAGAAACCTCACGGCCTCTTCGGGTGGAACAACCGGCGTGCCGGGCAGCGCGTCGGCAGAAGAGCGGAACTGCGCCACGGGAATAATGCCGGCGAGCACCAGCGCGACGGCGAGATACAGCGCCGTGCAAACCACCAGCGAGGCGATGATGCCAATCGGCAGGTCGCGCTTCGGGTTTTTGGCTTCTT
>DASPWV010000172.1:0-6283 GCA_035637635.1 Vicinamibacterales bacterium
TGGAAGATTTCGCAAGAGGTACGACGTTGAGCGATCGACGTGCACGGGGTCTGCAATACGGGACGCAAAAACCGTCACGCTGTATGACACCGGTCCGTCGGTGCGCGAGAGATCGAATGACGCGCTGAGTCCCCGTTCGGCCTTCAGCGGCCGGTCGATTGTGAGGCGGGTCAGACCTGCCGCCTCGGTTTCTTCTGTGATCGGTGTCGCAGCGAAAAAGCCGGTTCCAACCGACAGACGGCTCGTCCAGCGGCCGTGGCGCGCAAGGGCCGACAGACGAGGACTGAAGAAAGTGCCGTACTCGCTGTGGACATCGATGCGAGCGCTCGACGAGACCGACAACGCCGAGGTCACGTCGAGATCGTACTGCACGAAAGCGCCTGGGACCGTGAACGTGTAGTCGAACTGTGGTACATCGCGCGCCGCATATGCATCACGCTCGATCGCGACGCCGGCAACCCAGGTTTGACGACCGACGGTTCCGCGCACTGCCATTTCCCCAAAGCTCGTATAGTGCCGATCGCGCTCCGGCAATTCACCGAATTGATGTTCGTGCCTTTGGCGCACCACGGCGGCGCGGGCCGTCACGACGTACCGGCCCTTCACGAGGAACTGGCCGAGCGCGCCAACGTCGTAACGCTTGGTCTCCAGCGCTTCGATGTACGACTGGCCGGTGACCGGAAGCACTTGGCCCTCAGGCGTGCCGCCGTCACGGGTCCTCATACGTGAAGCCCGTCGTCGCGAAGAACGTACGCCCATTTCCGCCATCCCAGAACAACCGTGGGCGGAGCACCGCTCGCCCATAGCCCGGCAGATCGGCCCACGCATCGTCGTTCACGTCGGTCGTTTCTTGCCAGTGACCTCCGCCGAGCAGCGAAGCGCTCCATCCGCGCGCAAGAGGAGCAGAGAGGAACGTCACGGCATCGGTCGCCCCGCGCGTCGACCGGTTCAGCAGGAACTCCCGTTCTGCCTCGCGAGTTGGCCGACGCGATAGCAGATTGATGACCCCGCCCATTGCCCCCGCGCCGTACAGAGCCGATGCCACACCTTTGATCACTTCAACCTGACTCAAATCCATCGGCGGGATCTGGAGCAGGCCCAGTCCACCGACTTCACCAAAAAGCGGGAGTCCGTCTGCCAGGACGCGTGTATAGCGTCCTCGCATTCCTTGAATGCGTACGCTTGCGGCTCCCAACGAGGGAGACGTCGCCTGCACTCGCATGCCGCCCATTTCGTTGAGCATCATGACGATGTCGCCTGGCGTCATCAGCATCTTCTCTTCGATTTCTTCACGTGCCAGCACTTCGACGCGCATAGGCTGATCCTCGAGACGCTTGTCGGTCCGAGTAGCGGCAATCACCGTGACGTGTTCTTCGACCGACGGCTGCGGTTGCAGCTCGATGATCACGTCTTGCTGTGCGCCTGGCGCAAGTTGAACGGCGGTTGTGATTGGCACGAATCCATCCTTCACGACACTGAGCTCGATCGTGCCTGAGGCAGATGTGACAATCACTTTGCCGGTGGCATCCGTTCGATGCGTAACGCCACGAACGATCACTTGCGCATCCTCGATCGGCTTGTTGTCAGCACGCACCTCCACGCGGAGCGTGGCCGAAGGAGCCTGAGCGGCGAGGGCTGCGCCCTGCAGGGCGATGACCACACTAATCAACAACACGACACGCATCGAGGTATTCGCCCCGAACGGCACTGAGACAAGAAAAGGGAATCCGCGGTGCGGCACCGCGATGGCGGATTGCGGAAACCAGCTGGAGGCCAGATAACCCACCCCTATGCGGCCTGAGTTTTGCTCATCCTCGCCGGAAGCCCACATGACGGCTCAGGAACGACTCATCCGATTACAACGCATGCTCGCCGCTGTTCAAACTGAATACGCACAAAGTGTCGACGCGTATCCGGCGAAGGCCTCCCATCTCGCCGATGCGATCGCGGATCTCGGCGTGCTGATTGAACGCGTGCGGTCCGACGACTCCCCTTCTGACAAACGAAAAGATACGGCCGTCGCCTGACGCCGACCGTCAGCACTAAGCCTCACCAGTTGCGTCGATTCCGAGCGGCGGCGGTTCAAATCCCACGAGGTATTCGAAGTGCTGGCGGAACGCGTCGAGCGACATCCCGACAGTGGCGGCGAATTTCGCCAATTCGTGGGGATCGTCGAAGTCGTCGCGCCGCAAGCGGATCATGTACCGGCGAGCAATGGCATAGCGCGTCGAGCGCGTATCGACCAGCCGGATCTTCGTACGACCCGTCTCGCCGTCAAGCAGCGACAAGAACGGGACGGGCACAAAATGGCCGCCCTGCATCGAGATCATTGCGGCGTTGCCGCCGGCGAGCAGGTATTTGGCGGCGCAGTAGCCGAGATCGCGCGCGTACTCCATGTCGAACGGAACCGGATCTGCGCAGCGCAGCTCGTACCCGATATTCTTGGCCGCGATAGTGGCTTTGACGCCGAGCGTCTTCAGCCGCGCGAGCACCTGCGCCTTGAGGATTTCACCGATGTTCACCTCGGCGATCCGTAAATTGCCGTGCGCGTCGCGCTCCACCTCCTGGAGACCGGACAGGTCTTCGGACACGACATCGAGCACAAGGCCTTCAGCGACAATTGCGACGCCGTCGCGGCGGCCATAGCTGAGACGTTTCACGATCGCGCCGACGAGCGTGTCGACAATCGTGTTGAGCCGGATAGGTTTTGGGAATTCTTCCGGAATCAGCGTCAGGGTGGCCCCAGCCGATTTTCCGATCCCGAGCGCCAGATGTCCGGCCTTTCGCCCCATAGTGATGACGAAGTACCAGCGCGACGTGGTCTTCGCATCGACCATCAGGTTTTTCACGATGTCTGCGCCGTAATGGCGGGCCGTCTCGAATCCAAACGTGTTGACCGCCGGCGGAAGATCGAGATCGTTGTCGATCGTCTTGGGGACGTGGACGACGTGAATGCGCCCGGCGGCCCGCTCTTCCACTTTCATCGCCGAATAGATGGTGTCGTCCCCGCCGATCGTGATGAGACGTGTGACGTCGAGCCGTAGCAGCGAAATCACGACCTGTTCGAGGTGCTTCGGATCGCTGGTGGGATTCGCGCGCGAGATGCCGACGTAGGAGCCACCGCGGAAGTGAATGCGGCTGACCGCGTCGATCGTCAGCGGCATCACGTGCTCGATGTCCCCCTGCATCAGCCATTCGAACCCGTCCCGTATACCGATCACCTCGATTCCCTCGAGCGCGGCGCGAATCGTCGCGGCGCCAATGACACTGTTGATGCCGGGGGCGGGTCCGCCGGCGACGAGAATCGCGAGCCTTCGGTGGTGTTCCACTCTCAGATCATAGAACCGTGCCGGTATAATCGCCGCGACGCGTTCCCATGCCACTCCCGACTGGTACCCATGTCGGCGCGTACCTAGTCCTGGGCTCGCTCGGGACAGGCGGGATGGGCGAAGTGTACCGCGCGCACGATGCCAAACTCGGACGCGAGGTGGCGCTCAAGATCCTGCCCGAGCCGTTCGCATCGGATCCCCAGCGGCTCGCGCGATTCGAGCTCGAAGCCAGGGCGCTGGCCTCGCTCAATCATCCGCATATCGCACACATTTATGGCGTCGAGGAGAGCGGGACAACGCGCGCTCTCGTCCTGGAACTCGTCGAGGGAGAAAATCTCGCCGAGCGCATCGCCCGCGGATCGATCGGCATCGACGAAGCGCTGGCTATCGCCCAACAGATTGCCGACGCGTTGGACGCGGCGCACGAGAAGGGCGTCATCCATCGCGATTTGAAACCGGCGAATATCAAACTTCGGCCCGACGGCGTCGTGAAGATCCTCGACTTTGGACTCGCCAAAGTCTTTACGCACGAGGGCACCATCGCGGACGAGTCTTCGACACGCACGGCGACCGTGACGCGCGCCGGCACAATTCTCGGCACCGCTGCTTACATGAGCCCGGAACAAGCACGCGGCCTGCGAGTCGACAAGCGCACGGACATCTGGTCGTTTGGCTGTGTGCTCTATGAGATGCTGACCGGGCGTCGTGCATTTGCCGGCGACACGTTTGTATTCTCGACACGACCGGAACATCAGCCGTCGTACTCACCCGACGGGCAAAAAGTCGTCTTCGTCTCGGACAGCACGGGGGCAAGCGAGATCTGGATCTGCGACAAGGACGGCGCCAATCTCGTGCAGCTCACGTCGACGGCGTGGCCCGAAACGGCAGCGCCCCGCTGGTCTCCGGACGGCTCACAAATTGTCTTTCACTCGCGCCCTGACGGACCGGGCGACATTTTCACGGTGCCATCGGGGGGCGGTGCGCCGAAGCGCATCACCGACGACCCCGCGGACGATTGGGGCGCGAGCTGGTCACCAGACGGCCAATGGATTTACTTCGCGTCGAATCGTACCGGACGCTTTGAGATCTGGAGGACGCCCGCGAGCGGTGGCTTGGCAGTCCAGGTGACCACCACTGGCGGGATTGGTCCAACGCTCTCGGCTGATGGGCGTTATGCGTACTACGCAAAGGGCACCGAGCTCTGGAGAATCGCGGTGAATGGTGGCGACGATAGCCGCGTTCTGGAATCGCTATCCGATTGGAGCCGGTTCGCGCTGACGGAAGAAGGCATCTATTTCATTCCTGCCCGACGCCCGCCGGTCAGGACATCTTCCGACTACACGATTGACTTCTTCAGGATGTCGAACGGGCGGATCCGCACCGTCGCTCAGACCGACAAGCTTCCCTTTCTTGGCTTGACTGTCTCGCCTGATGGCCGCTCCCTCTTGTACTCTCAAATCGATCAGTCCGGCACGGACCTCATGTTGGTGGAAAACATCCGATAGTCTGACGTGACGAAGGTCGCGAGATATAATTCGCACCTTTACATCACGAAAAATCGAGGTGCCAGATGTCCCCGACCACTGCCGACATTTCCAGTCTCGCCGCGACATTTTCCGGTCGCCTTATCGGTCCAGGCGACGCCGATTACGACCAGGTGCGCGCGGTCCACAACGGAGTGGTTGACAAGCGCCCTGCCCTCATCGCGCGTTGCCGCGGCGTCGCGGACATCGTGGACGCGGTGAAGTTTGCGCGGCAGACGAACATGCCGGTGGCGGTGCGCGGCGGCGGGCACAACGTTGCTGGACGTGCGGCCATCGAGGGCGGGCTGTTGATCGATCTCTCGTTGCTGAAAGGCGTGCAGGTCGACCCGTCGGCGCGCACGGCGCGCGCGCAGGGCGGCGTCACGTGGGGCGAGTTCAACCGTGAGACCCAGCTTCATGCGCTGGCGACGACAGGCGGCGTGGTGTCGACTACCGGCATCAGCGGCTTGACGCTCGGCGGCGGCTTGGGGTGGCTCTTAGGTCAGTGCGGACTCGCAGTCGACAACCTGCGGTCGGTTGAAATCGTCACCGCAGATGGCACGGTCCTGACAACGAGCGCCGAAGAGAACGCGGACTTATTCTGGGCAGTTCGCGGCGGCGGCGGCAACTTCGGCATTGCCGCGTCGCTCGAGTATCGACTGCATCCGATCGGCCCCGTCGTGCACGGCGGCGCCGTCATGCATCCGTTTGCCGTAGCCGAAGACCTGCTGCGCTTCTATCGAGATTTCACGGCCGCGTGTGCGGACGACCTGACGGTGTTCTGCGGCTTTCTGCACGCGCCAGACGGCTCGGGCATGAAGCTCGCCGCCATGGTGGCGTGCTACGCGGGACCACCGGATCGCGCCGACGCCGCACTCGCCCCGCTCAAGGCATTCGGATCGCCCGTCGTCGACATCATGGGACCGATCCCGTACTGTCAGCTGAATACGCTCTTCGATGCGTCGCTGCCGCGCGGCGCGCGCAATTACTGGAAGTCGACCTTTCTCTCCTCGCTCAGCGACAATGCGATTCGGACAATCGTCGACATCTACGCCTCGTGCGATTCGCCGATGTCGCAGGTGTTGATCGAGCATTCTCACGGCGCCGCCACTCGCGTCGCGGCGGATGCGACAGCGTTCGCCCATCGATCTGCCGGGTATAACTTCCTCATCCTGGGGCAATGGATGGAAGCCGCCGACGATCAGCGGGTGATGTCGTGGACGCGCCAGCGGTATCAGGACATCCAGCCGTTTGCTGCCGCCGCGCGTTATGGCAACTACCTGGATCACGACGATGCGGTGGAGATGGCGTACGGGGCCAACTACGCGCGGCTGCAGGAGATCAAGGCGAAGTACGATCCCGACAACTTCTTCCGGCAGAATCTCAATGTGAAACCGGCCACCGATTCAGCGCGGGCTGCGCATCCTTCGA
>DASPWV010000173.1:0-5114 GCA_035637635.1 Vicinamibacterales bacterium
CGGAAACGGGAACGGAACCTTTCAGGAGACCACGTACTTCGTCAGCGGCGTTCGTCACAACGGAGGGGTCCTCCTGGCGCGGCCATCCAATATGGATGCCGGCAGCCTCGCGATCGGCGATGTCGACAACGATAGCGACAAAGACATCATCGTCGGCGCCGCAGACACCACAACGGGCATCAACAAGACCGCGATAACGCTGCTGCGGAATGCCGGCGGTACGTTTGCGGCCGAGACGATCGCGACGCAGACGATCACGACTGTCCAGACCGCGCCAATTTACTGGCCTGCGATCTCGACACAAAACAGTCCGTGGGGACTTGCACTGGGGGATGCCGACGGCGACGGTGATCTGGATCTTTGGGTGGGCGATCGCGCGCTGTACGTCTATCTCTATGTGAACAACGGCGGCGGCTCGTTCGCGCTGCAGATAGGCAACTCAGCGGTTGCCGATCGGCCCAATGTGTATCTGGGCCATGATTCGGCTCGTGCAGTCGTGGGCTTTACTCCGTCGCTCGCCTCGGGTGATCTGAACGGCGACGGTCGCGCAGATCTGGTGCTCGGTCTCCAGTCGGGTGCGCAAACGCCGGCGTCAAACACCGCGCACGACGGTGAATTGCTGGTCGACGTGAGCGCCCCCTCCGGACACGTCGGCCTGGGTTCGATAGCCGACGTCGGCACGATGGCGCGCAGTGTTGTCCTCGCCGATGTGGATGCGGACGGCGCGCTCGACATCATCGTCGGCGAGTACACCGGAAAGGTGTACGTGCTCAAACAGCTGCCGCCAATCGATAACGATGGCGACGGCGTTTCCGACTACGTGGACAACGCGCTGAACACGCCGAACGTGCCGCGTATCGACCTGAACACCGACGGGAGTCTTACGCATCGCGATCAGCTGGATAACGATGCCGACACGGTACTTGGAAATCCGCAGGATCCCTCCACCTGGCAGCGGCTGGGCGATCCTGACGATCCGGACGACGACAACGATGGCGCGGCGGACGCGAACGACAACTGCGCGCTCGTGGCAAACGGAGATCAGTCCGACGTCGACAACGACGGCATCGGCGATGCTTGCGATCCGTTGGACAATCGCGACGGCGACAGCGACGGCGTCGCGGACGGGCCCGCGCCGGGCGTGCCTCTTTACGATCTCGCGCATGCGGCAAAGATCAAATGGGCAGTGGGCAACACGCATTTCGTCATCCGGATCGACGCGCTGGGCCGGTTCTTCCAGAACGAGTTCACACAAACTCTGACGGATGCCGCGACGCTCTCGCCGGCCGATTGGGCTGCGAAGTGCTGGGAGAATTACGAGCCGACGGACATTCCGGGATATCAGCCGTGCGGCGCGAATCAATCGCTCACGCTGCCTGGCGGTCAAGAAGTTCCGATCACCCTGGTCACCATTCCAAAGCAGCTCTGGACCGATCCGCCAGTCGTTGCCTGGATCAACGATCGCCACGTCAACCCGCGGTTGGAGATCGGGCAACACGGGACGTATCACGTCAACAACATCCCAACCTCGGATTGGGCGAGCATGCCGGATCGCGACTTCTTTTCGTGTGAGCTGTGCGGCCTGAGCGAAGCGGAGAATTTCGAGCTGATGAAGGTCGGCACCGACACCCTTCTCGGGAACTACGCGAACAAGTGGGTGCGCGAGTCGGGCGCAACCGATCAGTCGCCGAAGATCGACTGGACCGCCTCGGCGTGGCCGTTGATCTCGTTCGCGCCGCCGTTCAACGCCTCGGATACGCTCGGACGCAAAGCCGTCGCCGAGCTCGGGTTCAAATCGTTTTCGGCGAGCGTGTTCGAGGAACAGGGCTACTACGCGCCGATTTTCTCGCCTGAAGGAAGTCATCACGAGCAGTTCGATTCGTTCGGGATGTTCCATGCGTCGGCGGACGTCGAACTCGACCCGCCCGACACGACGGGTGACACTTATGATCCCGCTCAGTACGATGCCTACCTGCGGTCGCAGACCAACGACGGCGGGCTGACCACGTGGCTCATCGAAGAAGTGGAGTGGAGCGGCCGGCCGTGCAACAACGACGACCGTCTCGGCACCTGCAACGGCGTCTCGAATCGCGAGAACAATACGGTCTACCTCCCGCGATGGAATGCGTGGATGCAACTGCTCGACTACGTGAAGAGCTATCCCAACGGCGTGGCGATGACCGCCGGAGAAGTCGCGCTTGCCGCGGCGTACGACAATGCGCCGACCGTGGCGAATCCCGATCAGGCCGACGCAAACGGCAACGGCATCGGCGACGTCATCGACGGCGCGACGATCGCCGCTTTATCCGACAGCCTCAATCGCAACGTGGCAGGTACGCTGAGCGTCCGTCTCGCGAATGGCGCCGGCGCACCCATCGCCTCACAACAGGTCACGTTTGCGTTCGACGCAGACGGCAACGGAGAAGACGACACCTACAACGCGACAACGAGATCCGACGGTGTTGCGTCAGTGAACGTGACCGCGACGCGTCCCGTCGGGTCCGTGTCGTTCACCGCGACTTGGGACGGCATCCGCCTGACGGCGAGCGGCGGTGGGTCGGTGGGAATTGTCGATGCGACGCACGTCACGCTGGACGCGACCAATCCGGCGGCTGGCCAGGTGACCGATGCCGTCGTCGTCGGCGGGATGTTGACGGACAGCGACAACGCACCGCTCGTGGGACGGACGCTCGCCTTCAGCATCGGAACGAGCTCGGCGTCGGCAGTTACCGATGCGGCTGGCCATGCGTCGGCATCAATCGTTCTCGCTGGTTCAGCCGGCGCCGCCACGCTGAGCGCGCAGTTCGTTGCCGCCAGTCCGTATGGCGGCTCGAGCGCCACCGCGGCGTTCAGCATCCTGCGGGAGGACACGACGGTGCGCCTGGGTGACGTCGTTGCGACGAAGAACACGCAGCCACTTGCGCGCGCAGTGCTGATGGAGGTCGATGGCGCTCCGCTACCGGGGCGGACTCTGACCTTCGAGATCCAGACGAAGGTGAAAAACGCAATCGTATGGGTTGCGATAGGCAATGCGACGACCGACAGCGCCGGCGCCGCGTCGGTTGAAGTGCCGAGTCGATATCTCACGCCGACTCCGACGCCAATCCGCGCCGCGTTTGGAGGCGACGCGAGCTTCGTGGCTGCGACGGCCACGGCATCGGCGGTTCGGAGATAACACAGCGGGGTAGGGCGCTTTCTGGCGCGGCAGGCTGCGGTTCACAAGTCTGTCGCGCGAAGAGGCGCGACCAACGAAGTTCTGTTCGCCGCGTTAGCGTCGCTCTAGCGCTACGCGATCCCACGCCGCAAGATCCGCTGCCGCTTCGTATGTCGATTGCAGGAATTCGAGGAGGGCCTCGTCGGGCGTCGATGACTCGCGTACGCGGTCGTACGGCAGGATGAACTCGCGAAAATCACGGCTGTAGAAGGCGCCGCCGGGGCGGATCGGCACCTCCGCGAACCCCGATGGCTCGGGATACGCGTATGCATAGAACGCCGGGTAATCCACAGGAGGCGTGCCGGTCCAGAATCCGCAGCTGCTGACTTCGTGCGAGTAAGCCTCGCGCGTGACTCGATCCGGCAGGTTTGGGATTCCGCCGGGATGAGGCGGTGCGCGCCGGCCGGAGAATCGGGTGACAGCGAGGTCCATCGCTCCCCAGAACAAGTGAATCGGGCTGCACTTGCCGATGAAGCGCGCGCGAAACTGCAACATCACGCGTTCAACTTGTATCAGCGCCCGCCAGAATCGATTCGCAGCATGCGGATCGTACTCCCTGTGCAGTTCATCCTCGGGAAACGGGATGGCTTCCGGCACTTCGTTCGGTCGAGCGACGATGTGCACGGGAAGATCCAGCCGCACCAACTCGCCCATCAGCCGATGGTAGAAGGTGGCCACGCTTTGAGATTCGAGCGCGAACCCCCCGCTCGCACCGTCGCTCGCCGTGACCGCGAGACGATGGCTCACGAAGTCCAGATCGATTTGAAACTCGCGGTTGCCGTGCGGAATCGGCGACGTGGTAAGCCCACGCGACGTTACATACAGCGTGGCGTGCCACGAATGGTTAATCCAAGGCGTCTTGATGAAACGCACCTTGCCGACGATCTGCAGCCACATGTGCAAGGTGTCGCGCGTCGCGAGCCAGTCGTGCAGATTGAGCACGGGCCAGTTGTTCTCAGCGGTTTTTTCAAGAGTCTCCATTGCCCGGTCGTCAAGCAAGTGTAGCGGGAAATTCATCAATGATCAGGCGAGCACAGCTCGACGATGTGCAGCCCCTGGCTTGAAGGCAACTGACGATCGATGCTTCGGGCGAAACATGAGCCACAGTCGGGTGACCGGCGCGGATCACGAACTGGCGTAAGCCGTGGTTCTTGAAGGACGGCGTGACCCGCGCGAGGTCGAATCGATTTTGTGAGCCGGCTTACTTCGGCGTGACACGGAACAGCCCGCCGGGATTGGCGTCTTCGAGCATCCACAGCGCGCCGTCGGGACCGACTTCCACGTCCCGAATGCGGTGCCCGACATCCCAGCGTTGGGCGGGCTTGGCTTCGCCCTTGCCGTCGAACGTGATGCGGTTGAGGGTTCGCGTTGCGATGCCGCTCATCAGCGCGGAGCCCCGCCACTGCGGGAACATCTCGCCGTTATAGAACGTGAGATTTCCCGGCGCAATGATGGGCGTCCAGTAGATCACCGGTTTGGTCAGATCTGACTGTGTATCCGGACTGGGGATCGGCACGCCGTTGTAGTTGACCGCGTAGGACACGAGCGGCCAACCGTAATTCTTGCCGGGCTCGATCAGGTTCAGTTCGTCGCCGCCCCGCGGGCCGTGCTCCACTTCCCACAGCCGCCCGTCTGGCGCGAACGCCAGACCGTAGAGCGTCCGATGACCGCTGGTCCAGGTCTCCGACGGCGCCAGGTTCGGCTCGGCAAACGTGTAGGTGCTCACGACGGGCGCGGTCTTGGCCACTTCCGTATCGCGCGGCGGATCGATCAATGGAACGCTCGTCGCGCCCTTCTTTCCGGCCATCGGGTTGCCCGGTGCGGGCTTGCCGTCCAGCGTCAGACGCAGGATCTTGCCCAAGGCCTGGTTTGGATCCTGCGCGGGGGTCATGCGCTGTCG
>DASPWV010000174.1:0-2167 GCA_035637635.1 Vicinamibacterales bacterium
AAGCAACGGTGAGCCGTTGAAGTTCACGGTCAACAGATATAGCGACGCGCCCGGTGCCTGAGCAAAGGACGCAGTGATCGAGCAGTCGGCATTCGTCTGCAAGACCAGATTGGTCACGGGTCCCGGCGTCTGCGCGGACGCCGGCTTGTCGAGCGCGGAAAGCAACAGCAGTAGAACGCAACTGCTTACGATCGCCGTTCGTTTCATTGACACCTCCGACGGGGGCAGAGACTTGCGGCTTAAACTTGGCAACTGCAACAGGATCACACAAAGATCCCTCGGCGCATCCGACAATCGACTGAACAGCGCACGCCGTGTCGCACGGGTTTCAAGCTGAGCCGCACGCTGAAGGACGCGTGTCGACGAAGTCCGGAACGAGCCAGATGACAGTGCCTCAGCGCGTGTGCCACTAGTGCAGCGCTGGAGGTGTTGGTCTGGTCGGCTTGTTCGATAACTCGACATGTAGAATGCAGCGCATGATGCGCATGTGGTTGCTGCTCATTCTGGTTGGCATTGCGTCGCGCGCCGGAGCTGTTGCTCAAACAGTCAATCCGCTTACGACCGATATCGATCGCCTCACCCAGGAAACGCTGCCACTCGTTGTGGCGTGGCGTCGCGATTTTCATCAGCATCCCGAGCTTGGCAATCGCGAGGTGCGAACTTCAAAGCTCATTGCAGACGAACTGCGCAAGTTGGGGTTCGACGTCACGACAGGCGTCGCGAAGACGGGTGTTGTGGCGGTGTTGCGCGGCGCCAAGCCAGGACCGGTCGTCGCGCTCCGCGCCGAGATGGACGCGTTGCCGGTGACCGAGCAGGTCGACCTTCCGTTCAAGTCAACGGAACGAGCCGAGTGGAATGGGCAGCAGGTGGGTGTGATGCACGCCTGCGGACACGACAATCACCTGGCCATTCTGCTTGGAGTGGCGACCAACCTCGCAAAGCTGCGCAGCCAGTTGCCCGGCACCGTCAAGTTGATTTTCCAGCCCGCCGAGGAAGGCCCCCCGGAAGGCGAGCCAGGCGGCGCCGAGCAGATGGTGAAGGAAAACGTGCTCGACAATCCGAAAGTCGACGCGATCTTCGGCCTGCACGTGTTTCCAGGACCGGCTGGATCCATGTCGTATCGCGGCGGGCCGCTGATGGCCAGCGCCGACTCGTTCACGATCAAAATTCACGGCAAGCAAACGCACGGAGCCATTCCGTGGGGCGGCGTCGATCCCATCGTGATCGGCGCGCAGATCGTCAATGCGCTTCAGGCGATCGTCAGCCGCAATGTCAACATCACGGAAGCGCCGGCGGTTGTGACCGTCGCGATGTTTCACTCCGGCGTTCGTTTCAACATCGTCCCCGAAGACGCGGAGCTGGGCGGCACGATTCGCGCGTTTGGCGAAGAGACGCGCAAGGATATTCGCCGGCGCGTCGAGCTCATCGCGAAGAATACGGCTGCGGCGGCGGGCGGCACGGCGGAGATCAGTTACAGTCTCGGCTATCCAGTGACCGTCAACGATGCGAAGTTGACGGAACGCATGGTGCCGACGCTCGTTCGCGTAGCGGGACCCGACAACGTCCGCCAGGCGCCACTCACCGGCACGGCTGAGGATTTCTCGTTTTTCGAGCAGAAGGTGCCGGGGATGTTCTTCTTTCTTGGCGTCACGCCGCGCGATCAGGACTGGACGAAAGCGGCGCAGAACCATTCGCCGTTGTTCTTCGCCGACGAATCGGCGCTGCCGGTCGGCGTGCGGGCGCTGACCAATCTCGCCGTGGATTATCTGTTTCAGAACAGCAAATAACCCGCCTTCGCTTGTTGGAGCTTCCGGCTTCGCTAAAGCTATGGTGGACCGCCGAAGCCTTGGCGTAGGCTGGTCGGCGTGGCAAGCTCGAGGATGTTTATGACCTTGAATCGCACTCTCGTCGCTCTCGCGCTCGGCGCCGCTCTCGCTACGCATGCACTCGCGCAGGGTCCGCCGGCAGCGTCCGCACCGGCACCGACACCGCGGGCGAGCGGACCGTTTGATCGTCTTGTGTTCCGCAACATCGGTCCCGAGACGCGTTCCGGCCGCGTCGACGACTTTGCGGTGCTCGAGAGTAACCCCTCGGTGTTCTACGTCGGTGCCGCGACGGGCGGCGTGTGGAAAACGACGAACAACGGGACGACGTTTACGCCTGTCTT
>DASPWV010000175.1:0-3256 GCA_035637635.1 Vicinamibacterales bacterium
TACGCTACCACGGGACCATTTCCAGCAAACCCGGCGAGCTCCAACCGCCGCCGCACGTACGTATGGGCGTTCGGCAGCGCATTCGCCATGCGCTCCCAGAACGGATTAGCCTGTCCGGAAAGTTGCGGCCGTTCGAAGAGAATACCGGTCGTATGTTGTGACGGCTGCAGAGCCTGACCGATACGGCGCCGCGACTGCTGCGAGACCACGTACCAAATCAGCGAGCCAGTCAAAAGGGCTACCGCAAAGAAAACAGCGCCGAGCGCGGCGAGAACCTGGGGATTCATGATGTCGCCTTAGTACTGCACGGTTGTAATCTTCCGGATGAGCAACGCGCCGGAAATTTGAAGAAAGATGGCGTAGTAAATCAGTTTGCGGCCAAACGCGTCACGCCAGAGCACGCCGAAATGGTCCGGCACCTGAATCGCCAGCATGATCGCCAACGCAATGGGCAGACATGTCAGCATGGCTCCAGTGAGCCGGCCGTGCGCGCTGATGACGCGAAGCTGCCGTTTGATTTTGAAGCGCTCGCGAATCACGGAGCTCAGGTTGTCGAGCACCTCTGCCAGGTTGCCGCCTGCCTCACGTTGCGTGAGAACCGCCGTCACGAAAAACCGCGCGTCGATGATGGGCACGCGCTTCGCGAACCCCTTCAGCGCCTCGGGAACCGGCATGCCGTAGTTGATTTGATCGTGCAACAACTGGAACTCGTCGCCGACAGGCTGCGGGAGCTCGTCGGCAGCGAGCTTCAAACCTGTGGCGAAGGCATGACCCGCGCGCAATGTTCGCGCAATGAGATCGATGGCTTCGGGAAACTGCTCCTCGAACTTGTTCATCCGTCGGTTGCGCAAGAAGTTGATCACGCCAAACGGCACCGCGAAGAACGCCACTCCCGCCATCGCCCCGGTCCACCAGATGTACGTGTACCGAATCACGATGACATCAGCCGCCAGAGCCAGACAGGCGCTCCCAAGCAGCACCTGTCCCACTTTGAGATTGAGACCGGCCTGGTGAATCATCCGGCTCAGCCCCGCTGAGAGTCGCTCGCTGCGACCGAGCAGCGCGTTGAGCGGACCAATCCCACTGAGCTGCTCGACTTCCTGCAGCACGCCGCCGCCCGCGGTGGTGACCGCCACAGGTGCCGTGGGTCGGACACGCTTGCGCAGCGACGCCTGCGTGGCTGCCTCGGATCGTGCGATGAACAACCAGTACGGCCCTGCGATGAGCAGCGCTGTCCCCGCAAAAACCGCCAGCATGATGATTTCGGTCGTGCCCATGTCAACCCACCTGATGTATGTGCTCGAACATCTTCGCCGGAAGCTTGATGCCCGCGGCTTCGAAGTGCGGGCCGCAGTGCGGGCGAATGCCAGTGGCGCGGAAACGTCCCGCCACTTTGCCGTCGGGCCGAATGCCCGCCTTATCGAACGTGAAAATCTCCTGCAGGGTGATGACGTCCTGTTCCATGCCGGTAATCTCGGAGATGGCGATCACCTTGCGGGTCCCGTCCGACATGCGCGACACCTGGACGATGAAGTTTATCGCGGACGCGATCTGCTGTCGAATGGCGCGCTCCGGCAGGTTCAGATTGGCCATCGCCACCATCGTATCGAGTCTGTAGAGCGCATCGCGCGGGGTGTTGGCGTGGACCGTCGTCAAGCTGCCGTCATGACCGGTGTTCATGGCCTGGAGCATGTCGAGCGCTTCGTCGCCGCGGACCTCGCCCACGATGATGCGATCCGGCCGCATACGGAGCGCGTTGATCACCAGCTCGCGCTGCCTCACCGCCCCCTTGCCTTCGATGTTGGGCGGCCGCGTTTCCAACCGCACGACGTGTCGCTGGCGCAATGTGAGCTCCGCGGCGTCTTCAATCGTCACGACGCGTTCGTTCGGCGAGATGAACGAGGACAAGACGTTGAGGAGGGTCGTTTTGCCCGCGCCGGTGCCGCCTGATACGACCACATTCAATCGGCTGGCGACTGCCGCCTCCAGCAAGTCGATCATCGGCTGCGTCATCGACTCGCGTTCCACCAAATCGGCGGCGCCGAGTCGATCGGTGCGAAAGCGCCGTATCGACAGCACGGGCCCGTCCAGCGCGAGTGGCGGGATGATCGCGTTCACACGGGAGCCGTCTTCCAGACGCGCGTCGACCATCGGGCTCGATTCGTCGATGCGGCGGCCGACCGTGCTCACGATGCGCTCGATGATGCGCATCAAGTGCCGATCGTCCTTGAAGGTGACCGTCGTCTCTTCGAGCACGCCGTTGCGTTCGATATAAACCTGATCGTGACGGTTCACGAGGATGTCTGAGATTCCGCGGTCGCTGAGCAGGTCCTCGAGTGGTCCCAGACCGAACAGCTCGTTGAGCACGTCGGTGATCAACTGCTCACGCTCGAAGAGACTGATCGGCATCTTCTCTGATTCGCGCTCGAGCATGTCGGCGATGACGACACGAATCTCAGGCTCGGCGTCCTCTCGTTGGATCGATGTGAGCCGTTCGAGGTTGAGCCGGTTCAACAGGTTTTGGTGTATCCGGCTCTTGAGCTCCTGGTATTCGCGATGGCGTGTGTCGGTACGCGTTCGCGCCGACGCAGCCGGTCGCGCGGTCCGCGTTGGTTCAATCGTTCGTACAGTGCTCATAAAAAACCCTCGACATTATCAAGAGCGACGACCGGTCAGGCGGCCGAAGAGGCCCGCACTGCGATCGGCCGACCGGTCCTCGCCGGTGAGGCCGGCGAGGTCGCGGGCATAGGCCTGAAATGACGCTGCGAGCGGGCTCTTGCCATCGAGCACGACCGGTCGTCCATGGTTGAGCGCTTGCAGCGCCAGCCGATAATCGCTTGGGACGACGGCATCGGCGGGACCGCCGACGACGCGCTCGAGATCTTCAATCGAGAGCTCCGATTTGCGATCCGCGCGGCTGATGACGACGTTCACTTTATCTTTGCCGTAACGCCGTCGCAAGATCGTGACGAGCCGGCCAGCGGCTCGCACCGTCGGGAGCTCCTGATTCACGATCACGGCAATCGTGCGGCACGCCTCGAGCGAATCCAGGACACCCGCATCCGATCGCGGAATATCCAACACCGTGTACCGATAGTGACGCGAGGCAAAGTCGATGAGCGTCTTGACACGGAGTGGATCGACAGGGGTGGTGGTTGGACGATCGGCCGAGGCGAGCACGTCGGGTCCTGCTTTTGTGCGCACGACGAGCGTCCGAACATACGCGGCATCGAGACGATGCGTGTTTTCGAGCGCG
>DASPWV010000176.1:0-2558 GCA_035637635.1 Vicinamibacterales bacterium
CGTCGCGGTGCGCATTGGCAGAGAGCGGCCTCAGAAACTCACCGTCGGAGGGACAGATCGTTTTCGCAGGACGCTCCGCGCCCGATGGACCTGCAAAGTACGACGCGGCGCCTTCGCGAACCCAAATCGGACGAGTGCTGAGCCGACCGTCGAGCAGCACATGCGCGACTTCGAGCCGGATCGCACGTTCGAGCTGTCCTCGCTGGCGCAGCAGCGACACCGGCACGAGATCGATCGAGTTGTCGTCGGACGCGCCGGACACCCACCACGGCTGCCCCGTCGCGCGTGCAAAGCTCTCGACGCTTGGGTGCACCGTCACGTTTATCTCACGCGGCGCCGTCACAGCGATTGCGCTCGCAAGCTGGTCACGGGCGCGGCGAACGAGCTGGAGCACAGTGCCGCGTTCGCTTTCGTCAGGACCGCTCAGCGTGAGGAGCACGTCGGTCACGCGCGGCGCCGACGGTGTTGGGCGTGGCGCCGCCGGCGCGGGCGACCGTGCCGCCACTGCTGTCGACAGGCTCGAGTAGGTTTCGATCTGCAACCCGGGATAGTAGAACCCGAGTATCTGATCGGCGGTCGCGCCTTTCGCCGCACGACGTCCGGCGCCGATGACGCAGAGCCCCACGCCGTGTCCGAACCCCCGCCCGGTGAAGAGATACCCTGCCGGGGCGCGCTGCAACTGGAACAGCGTGCTCTTGAGCTGACGCGGTCCAACGATGCGTGCAATCGCGAGGCGAAAATCGTCGCCGGAGATTTCCGACGGCGAAAACCCGTCGGCGCGCAGTTCGGACACGCGTCCCGATGAATTCCGCGACAGCACGCGAAGCTCGCGAAGGCGAGTCCCTTTCAATCCAGCCACTCGCAACGCGCTCTCGATAGTTCGCATCGAGATCTCAGCGCTCCACCCTGGCTCATCGTCGCACGCATCGTCGGTCTGGGACGGCTCGAAGGCGTAGTCGATTGCGCCTGGCCACACGTCCGAGGCCAACTCTGACCGGCCGCCGCACCACGCGGAGTAAAAGATCGCCGCCGGTTGGCTGTGATAGACGAGCACACGACCCGCCGTTGCCTGCGCTGCGCGCGCCGCGGCGGCCGTGGCGGAACCGAGCACCTGGCAGTGTGTCGTGTCACACAAGTCGAATCCTTCACGTCGATGCCGGTGGAGATTCGCCAGCGCGAAGGTGCGAACGGCAATCGCAAGCGCCTCCTGTGCGGCATCCGGAGCGCGCGGCTGCCCTTCGCCCGCGATGACGCGTGCGACGTAGTCCTCGAGCTGGATCGATTCAATTCGCGTGCGCCCTTCGCCCGTTGTCGCGCCGATGCGAAGAACGTTCTCACTCGCTTGAGACAGCGAAGGTCCCATAACGCGGTCTTGTACCGGCGGACGCCTGAGCCCGTTCTGAATCGCCGCGGGTCCGCCGACCCGCGCTTCAGGTTGTGAACGTTCACCGATCGCTGCAATCAGGACCGACGCGCTGAAGGCGAAGACCGCGATCCAGATAACACGAGCAATGATCACAGGCGCGTCTTGCATCCAGGGCGACAGCGACACGGGATCGTTTTATCGCCCTCGGTGTTGTAGTCGTAGGTGAGCTCTTCGCCGGGCTTGATGTTGCGCGCGGCGCGGATCCAGATGGTCTTGTCGACCACCTCGACCCAGCAATTCGGCTTGCACGAGTGGTTGATGAAGCGCGCGATGTTGCCGTTGACATTGGCGTCACGGCTCCAGTTGCGGTTTACCCGGAACACCCAGATACACCCCTTGCGCAGGTAGCGGTCCTCGCGCCCCTCGCTCTGTTTGTTGGAGATGAGCTCGCCAGCGTAATCGATGATCCGCTTGTTCTTGTTGATGGGTTCGACAGCGAAGACGCCCCACCCATGGAGTTTTGATTTGCGTCGTCGAATCTTCGGAAGCATGTAATTGCGGATCTCAGACGGCAGATGTGATTGCAGATGGGGATTTTACCGCGTCGATCGTCGATTGTGGAAATCGGCAGTCGAATCAAAAATCGCCAATCGCTCAATCCCAAATCAATCTACAATCGGCACTCTCGAGATTCGCATGGCCCATGGAGGTGTGACGTGCGACGTGTCTTCTATGGATTGCTGTTTGTCATTGCCGGACTCAGCGCGAGCACCGGCGGCCAGGGACGCCAGGTGTTTCCGGCCAGCGGCTCTCTTCCCTTCAGCGCCGCTGTCAAAGCCGACGGCTTGATCTACGTCGCCGGAACGCTTGCGCAGGAGGGAGACATCAAGGCGCAGACCAAGCGTGTGCTCGACGACATCAACGAGACGCTGCAGAAGGCCGGCTCCAGCATGGCCAACGTCGCCTCGGTCCACGTGTATCTGAAGAATGCGAACGACTTTGCCGCCATGAACGAGGTGTACCGCACAAATTGGCCAAAGGATCCGCCGGTGAGGACGACAATCGCCGCGGATCTCGTCCGCCCGACCGCGCTGGTCGAGATGTCGATGGTGGCGATTCCAAACGGCGGCGAACGAGTCGTCATCCATCCGTCGGACTGGATGAAGTCGCCCAATCCGTACAGCTACGGTAT
>DASPWV010000177.1:0-5834 GCA_035637635.1 Vicinamibacterales bacterium
AGACAAGCTTGAACTCCGGCGCCATCTGCGGCTCGAACTCGTACGCCTCCGTCGTGACACGCGGCGTGATCGGGAAATTCTCGGTTGGCGGGGGTGATGACGTCCGCCACTCGAGTCCCGCAGCGCCCCATGGATTCGGACCAGCCACCGCACCCTTCTTCAGCGAGTAGAGCAGATACAACAGCGGGAGCACGTACCCAAGGCCCAGGACGCTCGCGCCCGCAGAAGACAGCACGTTGAGCACCTGGAATTCCGGCGGATACATGTGATAGCGCCGCGGCATCCCCAGATAACCGAGGACGAACTGGGGAAAGAACGTTAGGTTGAAGCCGACGAACACGAGAATGGCCGCGATGCGCGACAGGAATTCGTTGTACATGCGTCCCACCATCTTCGGCCACCAGTAGTGCAGCCCACCGAGGTACCCCATGATCGCGCCGCCGACCATGATGTAGTGGAAGTGCGCGACGACGAAGTAGGTGTCGTGCAGGTGAACGTCGGTGCCGAGCGTAGCCAGGATGAGCCCCGTCAGACCGCCGAATGTGAAGAGACCCATGAATCCGTAGGCGTACAGCATAGGTGTTTCAAACGAAATCGACGCCTTGTACAGCGTCGCCGTCCAGTTGAAGACCTTTACGGCCGACGGAATCGCAACCGAGAAACTCAAAAATGAGAACACCATCGCCGAGTACACCGAGATGCCCGCGACAAACATATGGTGCGCCCAGACGATGAAGCTGAAGACCGCGATGGCAAGGCTCGAAAACGCGACGAAGCTGTAGCCGAACACCTTCTTGCGCGAGAAGGCGGCGATGAGCTCGCTCATCACGCCCAGGGCCGGGAGAATCATGATGTAGACCGCCGGATGCGAGTAGAACCAGAACAGGTGTTGGAACAGCACTGGGTCGCCGCCGCGCGCCGGATCGAATATGCCAAAGCCGAATGCGCGCTCGACGAATACCATCAGCATCGTGATGGCAATCACCGGCGTGCCGAGGATCTGAATGAGGCTCGTTGCGTAATGGGCCCAGACGAACAGCGGCAGACGGAACCACGTCATGCCGGGCGCACGCATGCGATGAATCGTCACGACAAAGTTCAGCCCTGTGAGGATGGACGAGAAACCCGCGATGAAGACACCGAGTGCCGTGGCGATGACGTGCGTGTTTGATACCGCGGCGCTGTACGGCGTGTAGAAGGTCCATCCCGTGTCGACGCCGCCTGCGGCCAGTGCATAAAACGTGAAGATGCCACCAACGAGGTAGATGTACCAGCTGAGGAGGTTGATCCGAGGAAATGCGAGATCTTTCGCACCCACCATCATCGGGATGAAAAAGTTGCCAAGCGTCGCCGGAATTGAAGGGATAAGGAAGAAGAACACCATGATCACGCCGTGCAACGTGAACGCCTTGTTGTAGGTATCGGAGCTGAGCAGATCAGCTTCAGGCGTCGCGAGCTCGAGCCGAATGAGAAGCGCCATCAATCCGCCGAGGAAGAAAAACACCGAGATCGAGATGAGGTACAGGATCGCGATCCGTTTGTGATCCTTCGTCAGCAGCCACGATTTGAGGCCGTAGCCGTTGTTCAGGTAATGCAGCGCGGGCAGTGTCGGTGTGGCTTCCATTTCTTTCCTAACGTCGCGGCGGCGTCGCAGGGGCAGGCGGCGCAGCCGGCGCGGGAGCGGCCGCCGGTGGCGCGGTGGACGCGTTCGGCGAGAGCGATTTCACGTGCTCGATGAGCGCCACGAGCCCTTCTTCGCTGATCAGCCCCTGGAACGTCGGCATCAGCGGCTGAAATCCTTTGACGATTTTCGCCTGTGAGGTCAGAATCGATTCGCGCAGGTAGGCTTCGTTGACAATGGTCGATGAACCATCCTGGAACTCGACTGGCTTGCCGAAAATGTCTTTGAGCGACGGGCCGCGGCCCTGCCCCGAGTCGAGATGGCACGAGTTGCACGCCAGCTGCTGGAAGAGCGCCGCGCCGCGCTGGGCCAGCGAGCCCTCGCCTCCGCCCGACAACCACGACTGATACGCGGCCGGTTCCATCACCACGACTTGTCCAATCATCCGTGAGTGGTTCGTGCCGCAGTACTCGGCGCAGAAGATGTGGTAGGTGCCGACTTGGCTGGCCTCGAACCAGAGCGTTGTATAGCGGCCCGGAATGGCGTCCATCTTCTGCCGGAAACTCGGGAAGTACAGGCTGTGCAGGACATCCTCGGACGCGATGGTTACCTTGACCGCACGCCCGAGCGGCACGTGAAGCTCGTTGATCTCACGCTGGCCTTCGAGGTGCTGGAATTTCCACATCCACTGCTTCCCAACCGCGTACACCTGCAGCGCTTCGTCTGGGGCGCGGCGAAGGTGGTAGTACACCGATGCGCCCCAGCCGAACATCACCATCGTGATCATCGTCGGGATGATGCTCCACAGCAGCTCGAGCACCAGATTGCCTTCGACGCGCGCACCCACTTCTCCGACGTGTCGGCGACGATATTTGACGCCGAGCACGATGACGGCAACGGCGATGGCCAGGGCAAAGAACGCCGAAACGGCGAGCACGAAGAAGTACAGCGCGTCGACGTCAGGTGCGAAGGTCGATGCCTGAGCCGGAAAGAGACTGAATCCATTGCCCATGTCACTGAACCGGCCGTTCTTCGCGCTGCTCGCGGCCGAGCGCCACCAGTACGAACCCGACGAGCGCCACGAGCGTGACCGCGCCGCCGATCCGCACCGCTCGCATCGCAATGAACCCGTACGATCCCGTCGAAGGATCGTAGTGGTAGCAGTACAGCAGCAGCTTATCGACCGCGTTGCCGATCCGCCCGGCCGACGATTCGATGAGCGCGAACTTCACATCGCGCGGCGCGAAGTCGATGCCGAAGAAATAGCGGGACAGACGGCCGTCAGGTGTCGTAACCACGATGCCGCTGGGATGCGCAAACTGCTGGGTGCGATCGTCCCAGACGTAATGAAAGCCGGCGGCATCTGTCACTCTCTTGACGGACGCCTCATCACCCGTGAGAAAGTGCCATCCGGGTTCGCTTCCCGCGCGCTTGTACCGATCGACATGCGCCTTCTTTTTCCCTGCTGCGAGCACCGGCGTATCACGTGGATCGAAACTCACGACCACCACGTCGAACTCCCGGCCCACGGTTTCGGTGAGCACGGTTAACGCGTTGGTCAGGCCGTTCAGCACCTGCGTGCACAGCATTGGACATTCGTAATAGGCAAACGCCAGCACCACGGGTCTCTCGCCGAAGTAGTCGCCAAGCCTGACCGCGCGACCCGCCTCGTCTCGGAGAAAGGTGTCGAGCGGCAGCCGCTCGTTGAGCCGCTGATCGAACGTCACGTTCTTCAGGATGCCCGGCATCTGGCTCGACGGCGTCGCCGCCTCCGGACGCAGCCCCGGAGGGCCGTCCTGCGCCGCCGCGGAGGCCGCGAGCGTCAAGAGCACGGTGAAGATTCCGATCGCGTGTTTCATGGTGTTCTTCGTTCTTCGCGGGCCCGACCCGTGACCCGTGATACCTGATACCTGATACCTGATACCTGATATCTGGCTAACGCGGCACGGCCACGCGGCCCGCCGAACTGTCGGTCACAACCTGATTGAGCTCGGCGGGCTGGTCCGGCCGACTCGCCAGCGCCCCTCGCTCGAGCAGCAGCCGCATCGCGTCGTCGATTGGAATGTGCGCGACGCCGGTGTTCTTGTCGACCCACCCGTACGTGCTCAATCGTTCCTGTTCCTTCTGCCGAAGCATGTAAATGTCCTTGAAAGGCTGCGTCTGCAGATGCGGCGGCGGCGGCTCCTTCACCTGGCCGGCTGCGAGGGGAAACACCTGCGCGGCTTGGTCCGCCGTCCGCGCGCGTCCTTCAAACCACCAGAACGTGCCGTACACAATCGCCGCAGAGATCCCCATCGCAATCGCCAGCCAGAGCGCGAACTTCCACGCAATCGACGGCTCGATGTCGGTGTGCTCGTGATCCGCCGTGTCCGGAGTCGGTCCGTATTCGAGATCTGCTTCGTGGATCGCCATGGCTAATGCACGTGATGATGCAGGGCTTTCTCGAGCCCCGGATCGTTGAGAGGCAGAAGCGGCCGCGCGCCAAGTTGTGCCGCGTAAAGCGCCAGAAACACTCCGCCGATCGCGATCGGCAGCGCCACATCGAGCAGGCTCAGCGTGAATCGCTCGGTGTGAAATTCGGGCGACACGTACCAGAAATAGTCGAGCAGCCGAATGAATACGAGCCAACCCGCGACCAGTCGGAGCCGGTTGACGTCGCGTTTCAAATCCCGCGACAGCAGCAGCGCGTACGGCACCGCAAAGTGCAGCAGAATGAGCCCGGCACCAAGCCACTGGTAGCCGCCGCGCAGACGAATGAAATAGTGCGGGATCTCCTCAACGGTGTTCGCCGACCAGATGATGAGGAACTGCGAGAACGAGAGATACGCCCACAACATCAGAAATGCGAACAGCAGCTTACCGAGGTCGTGCAGATGGTGCGCCGTGACAATCCGATTGAGCGGCGGATACTGCGACAGCATGATCAGCACGACAATCGCGAACGCGAGCGCGGAAAGCGCCTGGCCGACGAGAAACAACATCCCCCAGATCGTGGAGAACCAGTGCGGGTTGATGGACATCACCCAGTCGACCATCGCAAAGGTCAGGATCAGGCCATGGACGACGAGTCCGCCTCCGGAGAGCTTGGAGAACTTCGCAATGAGCGCCGGATCTCCGGTGCGATCCTGCTCGGCTGACCAACGATTCAAAAGCAGCGCCAGTGCCGACCAGATCGTCCAGTAAATGACCTGGCGGACGATGAAAAACGGCGCGTTGAGATAGGCAACCTTCTCGCGAATGATCGGATCGTTGGCGACGACGTCCGCGTTCGTCCACTCATAGAGATGGCCCATGCCGAGCAGAATGGGAATGAAGAGCAGCGCCATCAGCGGAATCGTGCGCGTCGCCGCTTCGAGCGGACGGCGAATCACCAGTCCCCACGCGCCGCCGGTGAGGTGGATCACCATGAGAATCGCGAGGCTGCCGAGCGCCACTCCGGCCCAGAAGACATAAGCCACCAGGTATGCCTCGAAGAAGCGATCGCCCCCCGACATCACGAACCCGAGAATCGTCAACACGACGCCGACGAGCGCGCTGGCCATTCCGAGACGCCGCAGTCCCGAGACCGTCTCCGGCGGTTGAAACATGTCTGTCGTGGCCATCACCGCTCCAACTCGGCGCGCTTGTCCGGAGGGATTTCTTCCACTTTGGCGTTTTGACTGAACTGAAGCGCGCGCACGTATGCGGCGATCAGCCACCGATCGCGCACAGGCACTTGCTCCGCATATCCCTGCATCGCGCCAAAGCCATTGGTCATCACGTCGAAGAAATATCCAATCTTTTCCTGTCGCAGCCGATCGTTGTGATACGAGGCCGCCTGCCGCAACCCGCGTTGCACGACCATGCCGTTGCCGTCGCCAAGCCGGCCGTGGCACGGTGAGCAATAGATGTTGAATCGCTGCTGCCCGCGTTTCAGATCGTCCGGTGTGATGGCGAAAGGAAACGAGTCGACCAGTTGTCCCTCGACCTTGCCCGTGTAGAGCGCCTCGTCATCGCGCAGCCAGCCGCGCGCAACCGTGCCTGGGGGCGGGGTGCGGGAGCCGCGTTGGTCGGGGAAGAACGCATTCGCCTCGTACGGGTCGATGCGAGGCGCGTCGTGCATGTCCTGGCGGCAGGCCGTCCCGATCATCACGGTCATTACCACTAACGCCGCCAGATGTAAGGGCGAGGCATCCGCTTTCGCGCGCCGGAGCGCGCTCCAGCGAGGTCTCGC
>DASPWV010000178.1:0-7495 GCA_035637635.1 Vicinamibacterales bacterium
TCGGGCGGTCCTCCTGGATGAACCATGCGCCCCACCACTGGCGGAAGGCGATGGCCTGGTCGCCCGTCGAGATGGTGAACTGCGACGGACCATAGCCTGGCGCGCCGAGAAGCGTCTGGCGGTAGCTCTCCAGCGGCGAGACCGTGACCGCCACGCCGTCGGGCCCGAGCACCGGCCGCCCGGCGGAATCCCGCAGGACGCCCGCCCCGAACGTGAACGAGCCGCCGAAGTTCGAGCGGTCTAGATCAGCGCGATCCATCGTTTCGAGGTCGAAACCGACCTTCACGATCGAGCGCTTGCGCGAGAGGGTCAGCCGCTCGTTCACTTCCAGAGTGGTTGCCGTCGTGTGGCTCGCAAGCGCGTCCTGATTGCCGCCGGCATTGAACGACTCGAGCACGAATACGGCCGGCGCGTCGGTCACTGCAGCACTCACGTTGCGCGTGCGCGACCAGCTCGCGCGAAACTCGTGCACCGCGGCGCGGCCGAACGTCGAGTTCAGTGACAGTTGCCCTCGCGACTCGCGCTGGCCGCTCCGATACGCGCGCTCCGCGAGATCCAATCCGCCGAGGCCCTGGTTGGTGGATTCGCTCTCAGTGCGGCTGAAAGACCCGACCAGCAGATGCTTTGGCGCCAGCTGATAGGACAGCGTGCCGGACCCGTTGCGCGTCCCGCTCGTGCTGACAACGTCCTCTGTGAGCACCGCCGGCGTCAGATCCCGGTTGAGGACAGTCGCATTGATCACCTCACTCCTGTCGTACTGCCAGTCGCCGGCGTACAGCACGAAGCCGAGACGGTTCGCGATGAGTGGTCCGCTGAGATATCCGTTGAACGCATTCGAGTGGAAGGGCACTTCCCGTGGCGCAAACGCGTTGCGGGCAGTGAGCGCATGGTTGTTGAAGGTGTTCGAGAGATCGCCGCTGTATTTGGCCGCGGCGGCCTTGGTGGAGATCTCGATGCGCGCGCGTCCGAGCTCTCCGAATTCCGGAGCGAAGGGATTCGATACGATGCGGATGGATTGAATCGCCGACGGTGGTGGCAGGCGCCCGCCGCGGAATCCGTCGACGAATACGTCGGCATCGTTCGCACCGGCGGTCGCCGCCATCTCGCGCAGGCGCTCGATCAGCTGTGCCGGTTCCGTGGGCAGGTCTCGCAGCTCGGCGTCGGAGAGCATTTGCGCGACGACCGGCTCGAGATCCGGCGTGACCTCGACATTCTCTCGCGTCTCAACCCGCAGCGTCACATCGCGCGTAAGGCGCGGTGTGTCAGCGAGGTCGATCTCGCTGGATTCCGCCGCGAAGCCGTCCATCACGATCGTGAGAACGTAGAGGGCCGGTGGCAGATTCGCAAACCGATAGCGCCCCTGCGCGTCCGATTGTTGTTCGAGGATCTCGCCGGTGGATCTCTGGAGAACCACGGCCGCGCCCACGATGACGCCGCCGGTCTGATCGCGGACAACGCCCGCCAGCTCACACCGAGCGGTGAATTGTGCGCCGGCGAGACGGGGTGCTCCCATTATCGCGAGCGACGCAAGCAGCGCCACAAACGCGCTCCGCGCCAGACGCGGCGCCGGCGACAATCGGCCGCCTGGGATGACGGGCGGCGACAAGTTCGCCACGCCATGGCCCGCGCATTGATTCTGGATGGCCAGGATCGACATATCTGTGAAGCGCACGCAGCGGGCGGCTCCTTATTCAACGAACCGCGCGGGCCACAATCTATCGATGAGCGCGCGGCCAAATCTCCACGGCTGCGACGCCGACCGGAGCGGCCGCATCTTTACGTCCTCAGCGGCCTTGGCCGCCGCGTATCGGACCACAGCCAGCGTGTGCGTGAGCTGCCACAACATTCGCACGCTCAGAAGCCCGACGGCCGCAATCCCCTCGGGCCAGACCGGCCATGGGTGATCGCCTCTGATGACGATCGCCGCGGCGAGCGCACTGGTGACGACCGCCATGACCGCGAAACTGAGTGGCGTGAATCTGAGCTGCTGGCGAAACCGCAACAGGCATCGATTGGATCCATGATCTTCGACGAGTCCACGGAGATCCAACCAAGCCCAGAACCCGATCGGGACGCTGACGTCGCGGTCCAGTTGCCAACCATGATCGACGACGACGTGATGGATGGCGCGCATGCCGCGAAGTCGCTTGACGAGCCGCCTGAGGACGACATCGCTGCTGATCCACGATTGGCCCCAGAATTGTTCTCCGGTGGAGCCGCCGACGAGCACGCGGGCGGCAGAAGCGATATCGCTCGCCGAGGGAAGCCGCCTCACGAATGCGCCGAACGCCAACGGTGCATGCGGGACGCCCTCTGCCGCGAGCAATCGCCCACGAAACCAGCCGACCTGACGCGCGATCGGCTGGAGAAGATGCAGCCACGCGATGATGCTCCGCACCACGAACCGGCTGACGCGCGGCGACCGTCCAGGGATTTGCGGCAACGATCGGACATCTGTCGCAAGCGCGCAGCGAACGCATCTGACGATCGAGCTCAGAACGCCAACCGCGCCGGCGATACCGAGCATCGATCCCGCGCGAAGCAGCTCGGTGCCGAGCGCGATTCCGAGGCCGGCGAGAACCAGACTGATCGAAGCGCCCAGCCACATCGCCGAATGCGGCAACAGGGTGAAGGGATTTGCGCCCGGGTGATAGACAGAGGGGAATGCGGCGGTGCCCCAGGCACCGGCATTGATCCGCGTGTTTGTCAGCGATCGAACGAACGGCAGCGGACTATAGATGCGGCCACGCCACCCGATACGCCGGCCGACGAATTTGTCTGGATGATGCGGCTCGAGCCAGGCCTCACCCTCGCCGTAGCCGATTTGCTGCCGCCAGTACGCCTTGATCGAAGGCCGATGGTGATGCCAGACGAGCGCCGCTGGCGAGAATCCGATGGTGCCGCCGCGCGCCTGCAGGCGCCAGCACGCATCCACATCATCACCAGCTCGTAAATAGATGGCGTTGAAACCGCCAATCGCCAGCAACGCGTCCCGGCGCACGGCGAGATTGCATCCGGGCACATGCTCTGCAATCCGATCGTCGACCATCACGTGCGTCGGTCCGCCTGGCGAGAGCGCAACAGCGCGGGCGAGCCACGCATCGTCAGGTGGCGGCACGTTCGGCCCTCCGCACGCGACGATGTCGGATGTCAAAAATGGTTGAACCAGGTAGGTGAGCCAGTCCGGCTCGACTCGTACGTCGGCGTCGGTGTAGGCGACGATATCGCCCATGGCTGCGGCAAGGCCGACGTTGCGGGCGCGACTGAGGCCACCATTCGTTGTTTCAATCAATCGCATCGATGGATGCCGCCGCGCGATGTCGCTGGTGGCGTCCTTCGATCCGTCGTTGACGACGATCACCTCGAAATCCGGGTACGTCAGGCGCTCGAGCGACGACAGGCAATCCTCGAGCGTGGCCGCGGCGTTGTAGGCGCAGATGATCACGGACACTTTTGGCCAGCGCAGCTGTTCTTCCGCGCTGAAAGGCGCTCGCGCGAAGGCGTCCGCGACTGCGTTCAGCGCCGGTTTTGGCCGCCGCTCGGCATCGACGAGGCCAAACGACCAATCTTCAACTTGATAACCGCCGCGCCACCAGTCATCGGTCCAGGCAAAAGCGATTGCGCCACACGCCCCCTCCGCGAACGAGGCGCGCAGTTGCATGGCTGTCAGCCGACCCTGCACGTCTCTGCCATGGCGAATGCTGTCCGCGCCCGCTTCGGCCAGCAGCAACGGCTTGAGGCCCGCGATGTGCTGCAGCCGCGCGACGTACCTGCGGAGGTTCGGCTCGTCATGAAGATAGACATTGAAGGCGCAGACATCGACGAACGGCAGCTCCAGATACTCCGTCGTCGGAAAGTTGACGTAAGTGAACGTGCCCTCCGGCGCTGCGGATTTTGCGTCCTCGTACAACTCTCGAATGAACTGCTCGATTCGGTGATGCCCGTGCCATCGGACGACGGCCGCCGGAATTTCATTGCCCAGCGCGAACAGCAGGACGCCGGGATGATCGGCGAGGGTGCGGACGGTGGTCTGCACCTCGTGGCGGATCGCCTTGCGCATTCGTCTGTCGTCGAGAAACGCGATGTGCTGCGCCCACGGCATCCCCACCATCACGCGCAAACCGTGGCGCGCGGCTTCGTCGAGCAGTTCCTGGGAGGGTACTGTGTAGACGCGGACCGTATTGATGCCGTACTCCGCCATCTTCGCGAAATCGGCGGCCACGCGATCGATCGCCGGAAACTGATACCCCTGCGCATCCGGCGCGAACGTGCCGTACGTCACACCTTTGACAAGGAAACGCTTGCCGCCTGCCGCAAAGAATTTGCCGCGGGGCGCCGGTCGATCGGCACCGCCGAGCATTTCCGTCGGGGTGCGTCGACGATCGAACGGCCGTGCATCTTCTTCGGTGTCTGTGATTGCCGGACGCGACCCACCGGCGTCTCCAATGGACTCCGAAAAAGGGCTCACGAACGAGACGGTCTTCATCTTCACTTCCACGCACTCACGTTCGCAACGATCGCGCGAGGGGGAGTGACGAGCGATGAAGGCGAGCGCAATGCTCAGTTAAGGACGAACTGCGCCTGGCAATCTCGAGACTACTGCTCGGCTGCTCAGCGGAGAGAGTTTGCAAATGTAACACGCCATCTGTCGTAGGCGTCCCTGCTCCGGTAAAAAAATTTCAGATCGATTCGACGAGGTCAAAATTGTGATCGCTGCGGCCGCGCTTACTGAATCCTGAATCAATTAGTCTCGCTGCAGGGCGACATCGAGCTGCACGGTGGGCAATAATGTAATCGCGGAAAAGTTCGCATTCGCTTTGAGAACGTCACACGCGTTGTTCATCGCCATCATCGCCATCATCGCGTCGACGATTGTCGCCATGAGCAACGCACAGCCACAAAACGATTTGCTCTCGCGAGTCGACCATCTCGTCTACGCCACACCAGATCTCGAAGCAGGCGTCGATAACCTCGAGAAACTCCTTGGCGTTCGAGCGACCACCGGTGGACAACATCCCGGACGCGGAACACGAAACGCGCTGATCGCGTTGGGCACGGCGACGTACATCGAGATCATCGCGCGCGATCCGAAACAGCGAGCGCCCGCTCCACCTCGGCCGTTCGGACTCGACAACTTGTCGGAATCACGGCTGGTAACCTGGGCAGCAAAAGAAACCGACCTGCCTGCGCTCGTGCGTCGAGCAGGTGACCACGGCGTGAAGCTGGGAGAAGTCGCCGCTGGGAGCAGACAACGTCCGGACGGCTTACTTCTCACCTGGCAGTACACCAATCCTCAGGTCGTTGTTGCCGACGGTGTCGTGCCATTTTTCATCAATTGGGGAGCGACGCCTCATCCGGCAGCAAGTGCCGTTCAGGGAGGAAAGCTCGTGGCATTGACGGCCGAGCATCCGGACGCTGACAAGGTCATCGCCATGCTCGCCGGTCTGGGACTCGAACTGCCAGTAAAGAAGGCCGCGCGTCCTGCACTTATCGCGGCAATCGACACCGCTCACGGCCGCGTCGAATTGCGTTAGCGTCACACGCGATCGGTTTCGCGCGCGTGGCTATCCGTCGCGTAGGAAAGGCCGGATCCGGTGGCACCGCTGCAGCGCCGACTAATCGCGACTCTGTGGATCGATGCCGTTCGCTTTCATCACGGATGCGGCGGCGGGACCTGTGAGAAAGGCGATCAGCCGTTTCGCCGGCTGAAGACTTTGACCGGCCGCGCTGACGCCGGCTGTCATCACAAGCGGAAGGACCATGCTGCTAAAGCCAGCCCGCGCTTCAGCGCTTCGGCAGCGCGAACGCAGTGAGCGCGCTCCCTGCGGGCACCAAGAGATACTGGCGTCCGTCAAGCATGTATGTCGTTCCCGCTGTCGAGCGCAGCGGCGATCCAAGCTGGTAATGCCACAGGTTTTTTCCCGTCGCCGACTCGAAGGCCATGATGTTGCCATCGCCATCGCCTGCGAAGACCAGGCCTGACGCCGTGCTCAGCACGCCGGACGATGAGACGGACGTGTACCGGAATTCCCACTTGCGCTCGGCAGTGACGGGATCGATGGCCCGGAGGGCGCCAAAGTTCCTTTGATCGCGCGGCCGGATGGTGCCGCCGGCCTCCCAATTGACGCCTGGTTTGAATTCCTGATCGAACGCGAAGTAGGTGGCGCAGGTTTCACGCGCGGTCACGAAGAAGAGGTTCACTTTCGGATCGTAGGAAGGCGACATGAAGTTCGTGCCGCCACCGAGGTCCGGGCAGGTCCGCGAGCCCTGCTCGTTGGGAACATGGCCAGGCAGCAGAATCGGTTTTCCGGTGACGGTGCTGATCTCCTTTGCCCACGTCGTCTCGACGAACGGCTTCGCGACGATGACTTTGCCGGTTACGCGATCGAGCGTGTAGAAGAACCCGTTGCGATTGGCGAACATCACGACTTTGCGCGGCTCGCCTGCGACGCTCAGCTCGCCGAGCACCGGGACTTGCGTCGAATCCCAATCGTGCACGTCATGCGGCGTGAATTGATAATGCCAGCGCATTTTGCCCGTATCCGCGTCGAGCGCCACGAGCGACGCAGTGTAAAGGTTGTCGCCTTCGCGGTTGGCGCTGTAATAGTCGGGGCCGGGATTGCCTGTGCCGAAAAACACCAGGTTCTGCTCCGGGTCGTAGGTCCCGGTGACCCAGATCGATCCGCCGCCGCGCAAATACGCTTCGCCTGAGGGCCAGGTATTCGCGCCCGGATCTCCTGGTCCCGCCACAGTATGAAAACGCCAGGCTCGTTTGCCGGTCTTCGCATCGTACGCATCGATAAACCCGCGGATGCCGTACTCTGCTCCGGCGATGCCGACAATCACTTTGTCTTTCACAATCAACGGCGCGACCGTTGCCGAGTACCCCAGCTTGTGATCTTCCAGTTTCTGGTCCCACAGGACCTCGCCGGTTTTCATGTCGAGCGATAACAGGTGCGCGTCAATCGTCGCCATGAACAGCTGATCGCCAAGCACCGCGAAACCTCGATTGACCGCGCCGCAGCACACGTGCAAATCGTCGGGCAGATCGCGGCGATAGCGCCAGATCGGCCGGCCCGATCGCGCGTCGATGGCCCACGCGTTGTTATTGAAGCCCGTGATGAAAATGACACCGTCGAGGACGATTGGCGTGGCCTGGAAACTTCCGAGCACGCCGGTCTGAAACGTCCACTGCGCAGTCAGCTGTCCTACGTTTTCGGGTGTGATCTGCGTCAGCGGGCTGTGGCGATGACCCTTGTAATCGCCGGAATACGTCAGCCACTTCGTTGGATCCGTCAGGCCGCTCAGGAGATCCTGCGACGTCACTTGTGGCGAAGTGGCCTCCTGAGCGCTCACCGTGACGGAACACACGATGATCAGCAACAACGCGCGCATGTAGCTCCTCACTTGCTGGACTCTCGTTTCCCGCGAAGCGTGCCGAGATACGCGACGACATCGTTCAGGTCGCTTTCGCTCAAGCGCGCAGGCCCAAACG
>DASPWV010000179.1:0-3412 GCA_035637635.1 Vicinamibacterales bacterium
GCCGCCGGCGCCGCCGTCGATTCGCGTCCACGTGGCGTTTGGCGTGCTCGCGTTGTAGGTGACTTCGAACACGTGCCCCGGTTGCGATGGTGTGTTGAAGTTGTATCCCGAGTACGAGATCCACGCATGATTCGGATTCAGCGGATCGACAGCGATTCCGCTGACGAAGCGTCCTGGATCGGCTGTCGCTGAGGCGAGCGTATCGATCCGCGTCCAGGTGACGGACGCGGCAGCCGCATCGGCATTCTGCGACACGAATACTCTGCCGGTGGTCGTGGCGGCCCGAAGCGTGCCCGTGTTGCTCGGCGCACGTTCGATGGCGGCGACAAATCCACCTCCGCGCGTGGTTCCGCGATAATCGGTGGCTGATACGGTGAGATTCCGTTTCCTCAATCCCCAGTGAAGCCGCCGCCGCGTTGGTCAAAAGAGTCTGGGACGAACGCTGTGACGAATTGCGCAGCGGCCGATTATTGTTCAGCCAGTTTCCCTGTCAAAGAAAAATCGAAAGGCTGGATGCGCCTCAACCCAGTCGGCCGCCGCGGTTTAAGAGAAGAACGGAAGGGGATGTCGGTCCAACCGCAGCGATCGCCGCCACATCCGGACGACGCTGAGGTTAACCCGGTTCTTGACGCGCTTCAGTTGGAACCAAGAACGCTGTGATACCATCTGCTCCCCGTCCAATCTGAAGCTGGGAAATCGATATGTGGCTGCAATGGGGACTCATCGGCGGCGGTATCGTCGTTCTCGGCGCAGTGCTCACGCGACTTCTCTCGAGACGATCGGCTAAGAAAGGCATCGACGTAGGATCTGTCAGCGAGGCCTGGCTGGCCGAGCACCGCGGACGAAGAGATCAATCGTAGGATCGCGTCCCCGCGACGAGACAAGGGCGGCGCATGCGTCGCTCTGTCAGATTACGGTCCGAGAAAACGCGCGAGATCGCCCTTGACGCCGGTTCCCTGCCAGACCTTGAGATAAACATCGCGCAGCGCCTCGCGTGTGACAACGCGCATGGCGATCTGGTTTGCGCCGCGTTCGGTCTGCAGAAACGGGTGATGCGTGAAGATCCAGACGTGACCGAGCTCGTGCGCGATCGCGGCGCGGACCTCATCATCGTTCAACCGATCGAAGAAGCCCTCTTCGACCGTCAACTGAAATGCATCCGCCTGCCCCCTGACTGGTTCTACCGACACAAGCAGAGGATTCGCTGGAACCACGGACACGGTGACGTTTTGAGGGATGGACAAGTCGCGCTTGATCTCCTCGACCACGAGCTGTAGGTCGCCAGCAATCCGAGTTTTCTCGATAGGTGCGGCTGCCGCGAATAGGAGCGCAACGGCAAAGATTGCAGTCTGAGTGGGTAGGCGCATTAGGGCCAAGCTCGTCCGTTGCGCCACAGTATGGAACGTCTCGAGCTCAGCCGTCCAGATGAATTGTCGGATTTACACAAAGATTGCTGTCGGGATATTTATGGACAACGGACCACGAGTTTACGCGGCTGCGTAAGTTTTACGCGACAGCTATCTGGTCTGTCGCCGCATCTGGATCGCGCGCGCGCGTGTAACCTCCACGACAAGACCAACTTATCGAGACCAGCGGTGTTGAGGCATAGTCCTTGCGGACCGGTCTCCGTTCGAAAAAACAAGGAGGTCAATAGTGCGCAAATTCAAACGCGCCGGGATGGCGCTGTCCGCATTTGCTCTCGTTGCGTTCATGGCTGCACCCGCCCTTGCACAACAAGCCGCGCAGCCGAAGGAGAAAGCCGCTGCCTCGTCGATCGAAGGTGAGCTCGTCAACGTGGACACCGACGCCAAGACGCTCGTCGTCAAGCCGGCCGATGGCAACGAAATCGAGTTCAAATACAACGACAAGACCGAGGTGAGCGGTGCCACTCAAGGTGTCGCGGGTTTGGCGACGATGAAGGAAGGCAAAGTGACGGTTCACTTCACGGAGGATGCGCAGAGCGGCTCGAAGCTCGCGACGCGCATCGAAGTGCAGCCGCCTAAGTAGTTCCGCTCGATCGCGCGGCCGCGGTCATCCGCGCGGCGCAAGTTCGACGTTCGACGGTTCGGAGTTCGACGATTCGAGTCCGACTTTCACATTCCGCAGTTCAGAAGTTGGAGCTGAACTCAAAATGTAAATGCCGGACTGCGAACTTCGAACTCTCGAACCGCGAACCTCGAACGTTTACGGACAGGTGGCCGACACCATCTTGATGGCTGTGAGATTCATGTAGTGATCAGCCTTTGGCGGCGTCGGCTTCGCCTTCTCGGCCTCGGCCGGCGGAACCGCGGTGCCGGTGATGTCTATCTTGTGACCGACGTGGCCCTTGAGCTCGGCTTTTGACGTGACGATGCCGATAGTCTTCGGTCCCTTCTCGGCCGTGCTTTCCACAAGATAAGTGTTGGTCTCGGTGCCGGCTCTCAGACAGCCGGTCATCGTGTGCTCTTTCGGCGCCGGTTTCTCGCCCGGCTTGTCCTGCATCGCCTGAACGACACCGGCAAAAGCCAGCCCGCCAGAAACAATCAGCGCTCCAATGATCGACGCTCTCATAGGTCCTCCGTTACTCGGAATAGGGTTGCACTCGCAGCTCAACGCGCGACGCAAATTGACGTAGGTTGGAGAATAAGTGAGAAATGCATCGCGGAGCAACTCCGTGCATGATCTGCCTGAAATGAGAACCGCCACTCCAGCTGATCCGTCTTGACCCTTATGACCGAAATCCTCAACGGCGTCCGATCCGGCCTGCGAATGCTCGTGAAGTATCCGACGCTCTCCATCGTTGCCATTCTGACGTTGGGACTCGGCATCGGTCTAAGCACGACGGTCTTCTGCGTGGTCAACGGCGGCATGTTCAAGGGGTTGCCGTTCCCCAATGCGGACCGGATCGTGTCCGTCGTCAATACGAACCCTGCGCAGAACCAGCCGCGGCAGCCGATCAGCGTGCATGACATTGCCGTTCTGCAGCAGCGGCAAACCGCCTTCGAGAGGATTGGGGCGTACTGGTTTGCGCCCATCAACCTCGCGACGGCGGACGGCCGGCCGGAGCGATTCAGCGGCGGCGCATTGACCGTCGACGCGTTCGACGTGCTGGGCGTGCAGCCGCTCATCGGCCGTGGCTTGCGCAGTGGCGACGATCGGCCTGGTGCCGATCCGGTCGTCATTCTCGGTTACGACCTGTGGCGGGATCGTTACGGCAGCGCGGGCGACATCGTCGGCAAACCCATTCGTGTGAACGGAACGTACCGCACGGTAGTCGGCGTGATGCCGCCGAAGTTTGCGTTCCCAATCCGCGAGATGCTGTGGATTCCGCTCACCGTCGATCCACTGGCGACACGTCGCGGGCAGGGGCCCGTTTACCAGTTGGTGGCTCGCTTGAAGCCAGGCGTGACGATCCAGGGGGCAAAGGCGCAAG
>DASPWV010000180.1:0-4561 GCA_035637635.1 Vicinamibacterales bacterium
TGCGCACGCCGGGATGCCAGCCAATGCGAACCTGGTTGCCCCACTTGTCGTACCACTCTGTGTTCGTGAACTGCGCGCCGGCAATCTTCTCGCGGTTGTGGGTGCCGAAGCCGTAGCTTGCACCCCAGCCCGCGAAGAAGCCATTTCGCGCCTGATACGTGAACCCGATGACGAAATCCGCGGGATGCTGCACGCGCCAGGTGCGAGGTGAGCCCAACGTCAACGTGCCGTTTGCCGTGACGTCCTGATCGAAATAGCGCTCGCCGACGAGCTCAGTGGTGACGCGGAATTTCGCCCGGCTCGGGAAACCCGCGCCGAGACCCCAGCGGAAGCCGTCGCTCAGCTCGAACTCGTCGGGATCGCCGCGGTGTATGTAGCCGCCGTACCCGGACAGCTCGACTCTCTGGGCCGCCTCGCCGCTGATGATGGCATCGATGTACGCATCGAGTTTGCCCGTGCCGAGTCCTTTGTCGGTGTCGGAGGTCGGCAGTTTGAGCACGCCGCGCACGCCGAGCGCGACAGGATCGTTTTGCCACTGCGAGGTGAAGTTCACCTTGGCGCCGATGCGAACGTCACCGAAACCCGTCTGCCACGCATCGTTGATGAACGGGTCGTCCATCGGCGCGCCGCCGGCACGGATCAGGGAAAACGGCCGGCGATCCGAATCGATGCGGCGCTGCGCGTCAATCGAGCCAAAGAGCTCGACGTGATCACCAAGGCCGCCGGCAAATGTCAGCCGGAAATTCGAAACGTCGGAAATGGCTTCGGTACGATCCCAGTTGGTCCGGTAGAAGCTGAACGACCATTTCTTGGCCGGCAGGACTTCTGCGGTTGGAACGTACCAAAGACCAGTGTCTCCCAAGACAGTAGTAGTGGCCGGGCGCGTCGCATTCTCGGCAGGGGGCGACGGTTGTGCGCTCTGCGTTGTCGGTTTTTGCGTCGGTGGTGGTGCCGGTGTTTGTGCCGACGCGTGGGACACGATCAATGAACAAAGCGCCATGCCCGTGGCCAGCTGGCGAAGGGCTCTCATATTGGGCCAACCTCCACAGGAAGATGGGCGGAGCGGTCGCACGAAGTTTATGGTAGGACCGCTACCGCCATGAAGTCAAACTTAGCCATGAAAATTTGAGCAATTCTGTACCGACTCAGCAGTTCCGTTATGCTTCGTCGTCGACTCGCTTTTTGCCGAAGATCCACGCGACGCCGATACTCAGGAAATACAACACCACCATCGGTGCGGCCACGACCACCTGGTTGACCACGCTGCCATCGGGCGTGATGATCGCCGCCGCGATGAACATGATCAACACGGCGTATTTGAGGTTCTTGAGCAGGAATTTCGCGGTGACGATTCCGAACCGGGCGAGCGCAAAAATGAGCATCGGCAGCTCGAAAATGGCGCCGAGCGCGAGCACCAGCCGCACATACAGGCTGAAGGAATCCTCCACGCGCGGAGTGAACTGGATGTAGGAGTTCGAGAAGCTGGCAAAGAAGCGCCAGACGAGCGGGAACAGCACGTAATGTGAAAACGCCGCGCCCGAGATGAACAGCGCCGTCGCGAACACCACAAACGGCACGGCAAGCCGCTTCTCGTTTGCATAGAGACCGGGTGCGATGAACAGCCACACCTGCCACATCACGTAGGGCGACGCGATCAGCAGGCCCGCGATCGCCGCGATCTTGATCCAGATGAAAAACGCCTCGCCCGGGTTCGTGTAGATGAAATGTCCGCCCGGGATGTCGGTCGCAAGCCGCGCGTACACGAACGCGACGAGCTGATTGATGAATGCAAACGCGAGCAGAAAGCCGACGAGCAGCGCGAGCACGGCATGGGTGATGCGCTTGCGGAGCTCGTCGAGGTGCTCGAGGAACGTCATCCGTCCCTCGGCCGGTTCCTCCAGCTCCTCGTTGCTCTCACCGACAAAGGGCGAGCGCGCGCGCTCCTCGCTCACCGTCTGCAAAGAGTCGTCGCTCCGCGACTGCGGGCCTGGAAACGGCACGAGCGCCATCGGTCAACGTAAAGACGTGCTATTGACGCGCGTCCGCGCTGCGCGAGACCGTCGGCGACTCGTCGACCATCGGCCCGGGCTGCGGCGCCGGCGGGGGAGGAGCGGCCTTCTGTTGCTCTTCGAGCTTGATCTCCTGCTCGAGCGTGTTCTGCAGATCGGCCGAGGCACGCTTGAACTCGTTGATGCTCTTGCCGAGGGATTTGCCGAGTTCGGGCAGTTTGCGCGGGCCGAAGATGATGAGCGCGATCACCAGGATGATGATCAGCTCGGGCATGCCGATGGAACCAAACATTGTTGTCTCCCTGAGAATCGCGCGAATGGCCTCAAATACTCAGTATAGGAACGGCCCGGCCCGGCGGTCAAGGCGCCGGAGCGACAAAAAGAGCCCGAAATCATTGCGACAGCACGCTTTAGTCTGTTAGCATCCGATCATGCGCAAGTACCAGTCCCTGACCGCTGCGACGCTCGCCATTTTGTTGTCGGCCCTGGCCGGCGGCGTGTTTGGGCACAGCGCGCTCGCGACCGAGGATCGGCTTCCCGACCATTACCGCACGTTTACGGCCGCCCTGAGCGCTATTCAGGCAACCTACCCGGATCCGGTCGAATCCGATCGCCTCGTGTACGGCGCCATCAACGGCATGCTCCAGACGCTCGATCCGCATTCGAGCTTCATGGATCCGAAAGCGTACGCGCGGATGCGGGAACAGCAGGAAGGCCGCTACTACGGCTTGGGATTGTCGATTGTCGCGATCGACGGGGACATCACGATTACACGCGTGTTCGAAGGATCTCCCGCGTACAAACAAGGCGTCCGCCGCGGCGATGTGATCGCGCAAATCGAAAGCGAGAGCGCGAAAGGATGGACCACGGACGAGGCCGTGCGGAAGCTGCGCGGACCGAAAGGCACGTTCGTGAACGTCGGAATCAAACGCAAGGGGCTCGACGATCTCATCCCCATGCGTGTGATGCGCGACGAGATCAACATTCCCAGCGTCAAAGCCGCGTTCATGATGGACAACCAGACCGGCTACATCAAGGTCGAGGACTTTGCCGAGCACACAGACGGCGACGTGAGCGACGCCCTCGAGTCGATGACCGCCAAGGGGATGAAACGCCTGATCCTGGATCTGCGCGGCAATCCCGGCGGCCAGCTCGATCAGGCCATTCGCATGGTCAATCACTTCGTGCCGCGCGGCTCGATGATCGTCTACACACGTGGGCGCATCCAGAACTCGGATCAGGACTATCGCGCCACCGAGAACGGCGATTACCTGGAAATTCCAATGATCGTGCTCGTCAGCCGCAACAGCGCGAGCGCGTCGGAAATCGTGTCGGGCGCGCTGCAGGATCACGATCGCGCGTATGTCATCGGCGAGACGACCTTCGGTAAAGCGCTGGTGCAGTCCGTCTACCGGGTGAGCCAGGGCGCAGGGCTCGCGCTGACCACGGCGCGCTACTTCACGCCGAGTGGACGATTGATTCAGCGGCCGTGGGACGGCACTTTCGACGAGTACCTCACGTACACGCTCCGCGACCAGGCCGAGCGTCCGCATGCGCCGGAGCAGTTGAAGTACACCCTCGGCGGGCGCAAGGTGTACAGCGGCGGCGGCATCGAGCCTGACCGCCGGTTCGATGGTCCGATTGAAGGCTTCAACCCCACGCGCTTCGGCCGATCGCTGTACGCGCGTCAGCTGTTTGCGACGTATGCCGAGCAGTACACGCTCGAAGGCGATTCCCGGCCCGGCGCCCAGGGCAAGAATCGGAAAGTCCTTACCAAGAACTACGTGGTCGACGACGCCATGCTCGACGACTTCAAGCGGTTTGTCGCCAGCCGTAAGGTGACAATCGACGAAAGCGGATGGACGAAGGACAAGGAGTTCATCCGAGCGATGATTCGCTACGAAATCGACGTGCCGCTGTTCTCGTTTGCGCTGGCGCAGCAGCATCTGGTGGAATCAGATCCGCAAACGACTTTTGCGCGCACGCAGTTTGCCGAAGCGCAGAAGCTCACCGAGTTGATGCGCAATCGAACTTCGAAGACAGGGCGGTAAGGGTGCGAAGGTGCGACGTGCGGGGTCGCACGTGCGAGGTGCGAGGGTGCGACGTGCGAGGGTGCAGGTGCGAGGATGCGCGCGCATCTGAGCGACAGTGACTAGCGTGCGGCTGGTCGGCCGGCGTCCAGCGGACTAGTCGGCGCTCCTCGGCCCGCCGGAGTAGCGAGAATCGTCGAGTCGGCCTCGTCGGACGGACCTCGCGCGGCCGAAAGCTGCTTGGCGGCCTTTCCAAATTGCGCCGCCGTCCACTCCGATTGCGACCCGCGAGACACCTCCGTCACCGTTAACCAACCTTCGTCCGCGCAAGGCGACCGTAATCCTCGCTAGCGGCGGGGACGTCCCGGGTCTGCGGGGCGTCACTGACCGGTCCGGAGCACCCGGTGCACCACCACCGCCGCACCTGCGCACCCCCGCACCCCGCACCCGACATCCGTTAGGTCTTTAGACCCCCAAATATAGCGTTACCTTTCCGTCTTGCCACAATTTGCAGCGCTTGCT
>DASPWV010000181.1:0-2869 GCA_035637635.1 Vicinamibacterales bacterium
CTCCGGGCTCGCCAGCTCGGACGAAGCGGGCCGCACGTCGCCCAACGTCAACCGGTTTTTCGACGGGCGATACAACTCGTTCGATGCGCGAGGCCAGGCAGTGTTCGGCTTACTTGGGACCGATCGGCCGCATGCATGGAAGGTTTCAGGCACCTACGATCTGCCCTGGGACACCACCATCGGCAGCAACTTCATCGTAGAGAGCGGCACGCCGCTCCAGACGCAAATGAGCGAGAAGAGCATTCCCTTCTATCCGTTTGGGCGGGGCGACTTGGGGCGGACGCCAATCTATAGCCAAACGGATCTGCTGCTGCAGCACGATTTCAAAACTGGCGGCAACCGTCGTGTTCAAACCGAAGTGAACGTCCTGAACCTGTTCGATCAGGATGCGCGCCTCGCTTATCAACTGACGCCGTACCGCGACACGTTCAATATTACGGACCAGGCGTTTTTTGCCGGGTTCGATCCGGTGGCGCTGGCTGCGGCGACTCCCAGCATTCGCGCCGATCCGCGGTTTCGGTTGCCAAACAGCTGGCAAACCCGACGCAGCATTCGACTCAGCATGAGAGTCGAGTTTTAGAGGGCCGAGTAGCTGGCTACCGCTTGACTTTCGCACCGTTCCGCCGCAGAGTTCATGACGCTCCGAATTCCTGCGTCGGGGGCCTACTCGGCGCACATCCGCGCGCGCGCCACGCGCGAACCCTTCGGCGCCTTCGTTGTCGACGGACCGAAGGCTCCGAAGGACCGAAGGACCGAAAGAAGCGAGATCGATCGTCGCTCTGGTTGTTCGTGAGGCGACGCAATGTCGCCTGCTGATTTCAATGGAGGCGAGCACATGAAGCGGTTTCTCATCACTCTCGTCGGCATCACTTTCCTTTTTGCAGTGAACGCTTCAGCGCAGCAAGGCACGGGAGAATTGCGCGGGCGCGTTGTCGACGCGCAGAACGCGGTGCTGCCAGGCGTCACGGTCGTCGCGAAAAACGAAGCGACCGGCCAGTACCGGGAAGTCCTCAGTGGCGAAGACGGCTCCTTCTTCATGAGCGCGCTCATACCTGGCAGTTACGAGGTCACCGCGCAGCTATCCGGATTCAGGCGTTATCAGCGCGGCGCCGTGCGTGTGGAAGTCGGCAAGACGCAGCAGATCGAGGTGCAGCTGCAGGTGGGCGGCCTCGAGGAATCAATCACCGTCACGGCGGAGTCGCCGCTCGTCGATGTGTCCACCAAACAGCTCGGCGGCAGCGTTCAGGCGCAGGAGCTGCAGGACGTGCCGTCGCTCAATCGAAACTTCACGTCATATCTCAGCTTGCTGCCGGGTGTGACCGCGACGATCTCGACCGACTCGTTCGGGGCCGACTCGATCCGCGTCAATGGCCAGGCGACACAGAACGCCAACTACATGCTCGACGGCGCCGGCAACAACGACAACTTCAACAACGGCAACGGCGGCGCGCAGGCGCGGATTCCCGTCGAGGCCGTGCAGGAATTCCAACTGCTCACCAGTCAATTCGATGCGGAGTTCGGCCAGAGCTCGGGCGGCATCGTCAACGCGGTCTCGAAGCAGGGCACCAATGCGCTGCGCGGCACGGCCTTCTTGTTTCACCAGAATCAGGACATGACGTCGCTCGACTACTTTGCCAAACAGCAGGGGCTGGCAAAACCGGAGGCGCGCCAGCAGCAATGGGGCGGCAACATCGGCGGACCGATCATCAAGGACAAGCTGCATTTCTTCGCCAATCTGGAAAGGATTGATCAGAACCGCGCGCGCACGCTCAACATCAACGCACGTCCTGAGCTCAATTTCACGACCTTCACGCATGACAACGTCTGGAACTGGATGGCGCGCCTCGATCATCAGATCAACGCGAACAACACCTGGGCCGTCCGCTGGCTACGCGAATCGTCGCCGCAGAGCAATCAATTCACCGCGACCAACCTGACGAAAACGCGCGCCGAAGCCGAAGACGATGTCGATTGGACCATCGTCGGGACGCTGAGCTCCGTGATCAGGCACACGAAAGTCAACACCATCAAGGTGTCGTACACGCACGAAGATGTCTTTTTCGGCAATCCTGGATACTTCGATGACCTCGACAAGTGGATGCAGACGCCGGAGCTCGTGCACCAGACGTTCACCGACGGCGCGAGCACGCGTGCGAATCGCCGAATGGATCCCGCGTATCAGATCGACGAAACGTTCGCGTGGTTCATGCCAGGGAAGAAAGGCGACCACGATCTGAAGTTCGGCGCCGGCTACTACTACCTGCCGCTGCACGTCTTCGATGCAGGCATTCTGAACGGCAGGTTTGGTTTCTCGGCGAGCGATCGCGACTTCAATGCGGCAGACCCTCGGACCTATCCGGATCGACTCACTGTTCGCGTCCCCGGCAATTCCGACTTCATCGTCAAGGGAACAGAAGTCGGCGTGTTCGGCCAGGACAAGTGGAAGGTCAGCAACCGTCTGACGCTCAGCCTCGGCTTGCGATGGGACGTCGAGATCGTACCGCTCGACGAGAGTCAGAATCCGTTCTTCAAAGATCCGTCGAAATATCCGGTTGACAAGAACAACTTCTCGCCGCGTCTGGGCGCCACGTGGACACTCAACGATGAAGCCACCGCGGTCATTCGTGGCGGATACGGCAAGTATTACCAGAAGACCGCGTATTCGAACTTCACCCCGCTTGTGTCGACCGGTCCGATTTCAAACTCGTTTACCGTGATGTTCCCAACCAACAATATCGATCCGGGGCCCTCGACTGGACAGTTCCCGACGGATCCGCTCCTTGTGAACGGTCCGGTCGTCAATCGCACGCTGCTCGCGGCAAGATACCCTGCGGGCTCGACGCAAAAAAACGCGGGGACGGTGAATCTC
>DASPWV010000182.1:0-4656 GCA_035637635.1 Vicinamibacterales bacterium
AGTCCTGGTATTGCCGCTCGCCGACGTCGATGCCGCCGCCGCCGGTCCCGATGATCACGCCGGTGTTCGGCTGACCGAACGACATCTGCGCGTCGTTCCACGCTTCGCGGGCCGCGATGACGCCAAACAGCGCGGCACGGGAATACCGTTTCGGATCTCCGTGTCTGCCGTTTCCGTTTTCACCAGTCAGGTAAGCCGCGTCTTCGATGCTGAGCGGTGGGACGGCGGCCGCCACCTGACACGGATAGGTGCTTGCGTCGAACTCAGTGATTGCGCGCGTGCCACTGATGCCGCGGCGCACGTGGTCCCAGAAGGTGCAACGTCCGACGCCGAAAGTGGAAACGACACCGATTCCCGTGATCGCGATGCGTTCGGGCAACGAAACCTCGTAAATGGCGGGAGTGGCGCGGTTCCCGGCGTGGTTACGGGAAGCCTGTCCGCGGAATGGCATGGGTCGCGTTCCGAGCCATTCCTCGGACAGGCTCCTGGTTCACCGATTTCTATAATAGCCTCCGTGGCGCGCGTAGTGGCCTGGCTCGGCGGTGCAGCCTTTGTCGCGTCGCTCGCGTTTGCCGGCTACTTCTATGCGGTGACGCTCGGCAACGACAGCCCATCCGCGCCCGCCTCGCTTCCCGCGGCTCTCGCAATCAACACAGCTTTGCTAACCCTATTTGCCACGCACCACTCGCTCTTTGCGCGTGACTGGGCCAAACGCTGGATGACGCGGGTTGTTCCACCAGGGCTCGAACGTTCTGTTTATGTGTGGGTTGCCAGCGTGTTGTTCGTCGGCGTCTGTCTGCTGTGGCAACAGACCGGCGGCCTCGTGTACCGTGCGACGGGCGCCTTGCGATGGCTGCTGTTCGCTCTGCAGCTTGCCGGCCTCTACATTCTGGTTCGCGGCGCAGCCGTCCTCGATCCTCTGGAGCTCGCGGGCATCCGGCAGGCGCAGCAACGAACGCCGGTTGCGTTTCGCACCGACGGACCCTACGGTCTCGTTCGGCACCCGATTTATCTGGGCTGGGCGCTGATGACGTTTGCAGTCCCGACGATGACGGTTGGACGATTGATGTTTGCGGGCCTCACCACGCTGTATCTCATCCTCGCCATCCCCTGGGAGGAGAAGTCACTCGTCGCGGCATTCGGCGGTCGTTACCGCGCGTATCAGTCGACGGTGAAGTGGCGGCTGCTTCCGCGTGTGTGGTAGCGCCCGCGGAGTCTGGTTCTTCGTCGTCGTCTTTCGGCAACCCCTCCAGTTGGTCCACGAACAGCAGCGAGTGGAGCGATGGAATCTCGAATTTCTTGCCGCACGTCTTGCACACGACTTCGTCGTCCACGCGAATCAAATGGTCGCGCAGCTTCGCAAACTTCGCGCGGTCTCGCTCATCAGCACCGGACGGCAACCGATCCTTTTTGACGCGCCGCACCCACCGGATGGAGTACTCGTTTGTGCGGTGACATCGAGGACACGAATACCGCGCGGCGCGCTGTTCAGGTTTGTCGGTGAAGAAGGACCGTTCGTCGAGGGCCATCCGCCGATCGTATCAGGTGACAGGTATCAGGTATCAGATATCAGGAATTACGCGAATTCTGCGTCGTAATCCACGTAGTACCTGATCCCTGACACCTGAAACCTGAAACCTGACTAGAAGCGCGTCGTAATGCCGAAGCGAATAATCCGCGGCGTCATGGTGCGCGATGGACGACCCAGCGTCGAGCCAATTGCGACGGTCTGATCGAGCACGTGATTCGCGTTCAGCAGGTTGAAGACATCCAGCGTCCCCTCCAGGCGGCGCGAGCCGAACCGGAGCTGCTTCGCGAAGCGCACATCGAGAAACTTTGTCACCGTCTCCGTCCGATCGACTCCACGCGGCTGCACCCAAACGATTTCAGTTCCTTGAGAGAGGCCGGTCACTGCCACCGCTCGCAGAAGCGGATCGCCCGCGCGCGCGACGTACTTGCCGGACAACGTGACGTCGTATGGCAGTTGGTAGCTGCCGGAGAAGTTGAATGACCACGGAAGGTCGATGAACACCGACGAGTCGTCGCGATTCAGCAAGACATTTGGATCGTTGAAGTCCATCAGAGTGGTCGTCGTTCCAGGATTCGAGCCGGGATTCGTGAACGTGCCCGTATGGTAAAAGCCCTGGTGCTTCTGCCAGGTGACGCCGCCAAGTAGTTGCCACTTGTTCGACATTCGCTTGTTGAAGCTGAGCGAGAGCCCGTTGTAGTTGCTCTCGAGGAAGTCGAGGTTCGTGATGACGCGGTCACGTCTGTTCACCAACGTCGGGTCGAGGTTGTACACGGTGATCGACTGGGAGCCGCGCTGTGGATCCGTGTACGTTCGTGTGACCGGCGTATACGCGTTCGCTGGCCGCGCCAGATCGACGATGCCCCATCCATTGCGGTGCTGGCGCCGGTGATAGCTGGCCGACACCGCGAAGTTTGCCAGCAGCTGATGATCGACGCCGATATTCATCTCGTCGCTGTAGGGACGTGTCGCGTCGGCATCCATACGTGGGAAGACGCTGCTGAACCCGATGAAGTTTGCGAGGTTCAACTCGCCCGGATCCAGCCGGAGGTTATTGTTCGTGTCGTTCCACGGCACGGGAAAGTTGATGCGCGCGTTTTGATTCACCGCCTCGGCGATTTCAGAGCCGAACTGGTTGTAGAAACGGCCATAGTACGCCTTCACCGCGGTGCGGCCGTTGCCGAGCAGGTCGTAGGAAAGGCCCACTCGCGGAGCCGCGTTGAAGGTGAAGTCGAAGACATCCGTTTTCGGAAAATCCCGTGCGCCAACCCAGGTGCCTGGAGGACTGGTTTGCGCGGGCAAGTAACTCTTCACACCATCAATGCGGACGCCGTAATTAATCGTCGCCCGGCCGATAATCCAGCGGTCCTGCCCGAAGACCGCCCATGTCTCGAGCCGGTGGTCGGAAGTTATCGGCGTGTTCGAGAGCTGCGCACGCGACGCCACGCCGTCATTGAGTTCAAGGTACAAATCGCCGTTGCGGATGCGGTCGTACTGCATCTTTTCCCACGAGAGCTGCACCCCACCTTTGAGGTCGTGTGAGCCCGCCCAGAGACGATCCGTGAAGTGACCGACTGTGGCATTCGCCTGGTAGCGATGATTGGGATTCAGCGACTGCTCCGTCGCCGCGTTGATCTGCGTGTTGCGCACTGTGTCGCGAATCGCGATGTCTGATGGAGTGACTTCCTTCTGATACCGCGTTGGGAACACACCCCACATACGACCGAACCGTGCGTCGAACAACGTCGATCGGCCGAACACCTGATTCACCTGCGCAACGTAGTTCTGTGCGGGCTGATCCTGCAGCACGGTCGCCTTGTCTTCGCTGAAATCGACCTCGCGCCGGTGGAAGCGATCCTTGAGGTTTCGGTTGAACATGAGCGACGCGCGCGTGTTCTGACGGACTTGCCACGTGCCTTTCCCCATGAAATTGCGGATACGGTTGTCGTCGATGCCCTGACTGCCGTCAGGATTGATCGCGCCGATCTGGAACTGATCGAGACGCCACCAACGGAGCGCGCCAAAAAACCACGCTTTGTCTCGCTTGATGGGGCCACCGAACGTCGAGCTCCAGTCGTACGAAATATCAATCGGATTACCTGCCGCGCCCGTCTCGCAGCCCCGCGTGCCCGGCGCGGCACCGGCGCACTGGCTCTCCGGCAACAGTCCCAATCGCGTGCGCAGCTTGTCGTTGATGTTGCTGCCCTGCAGCGCGTCGTTCATGAAATAGAAGTTGTGATCGCTGTTGAACCGATTGCCGCCCGACTTGGTCACCATGTTCATGTAGACGCCGCTGACATCGCTCTCCGCCGTGCCCGAAGCGACCTGAAAGTTGTACTCCTCGTACATCTCGAAGCCGTAATACTGCATGGTGGCCCCGCCAGAGCCGCCGCCCCAGTTCGTCTTCAAGCCGTCGATCGAAAACGACTTCTGGCTGTCTGCCGATCCAAACGCCTCGAGGTTGTACTGCTGCATGCCCTCGGTGCCGCCCACGTCCAGGCGGCCGGTAATCACGCCGGGCACCAGACCGGCCATGACCCAGGGGTTTCGCCCGGTCGGGATCGCTTCATAGATATCTTTCGTGATGTTGGTCTGCGTGATCGTGCTGCTCGTGTCGACAACGGGGGATTGACCGGTGACCGTGACGGATTCCTGCAGCGTGCCGACGCTGAGCTCCACATCGAGGCGTGTCGTGCGTGCCACCTGCACGACGACGCCTTCCCGCTTGAGAGGCGTAAAGCCGGAGAGCTCGTACGTCACGGTGTACTCACCTGGGGGAAGCGCAGTGAACTGATAATTGCCTGTGCTGCCGCTCACGGTGCTCTGCGTGCCGCCAATGAGCGATGGACTCGACACGGTGACGCTCGTGCCGGGCAGCACGGCGCCCTGCGCGTCGTGCACGACACCGAGCAGCGTGCCCGTCTGCTGCGCCCACGCGGGCGCCGCGATCGCGGTCAGAAATACCAGCACAAGACACAAACGCCGGAACATCGAAGTCATGGTTGCTCCATGTCGCCTGTAAAGGCGGATTCACGTCGTGCAAGCAAAGTTGTGCAGAAAAGCTCAACAGATACTAGCGCTGGACCCGACGTATGATCAATCGCAGACGATTGATGTCATAGCTCACT
>DASPWV010000183.1:0-2008 GCA_035637635.1 Vicinamibacterales bacterium
AGCTTGAAGAGGCCAACGAGCACCGCCAGCAGTTCGGTATCGCCGCCGACACGCGCGAAGATCTCGTCAACTGGCAATTGGATTGGCGCGTTGTCCCGCAGGCGGAGGTTGACTTCGCTGTTCTGCCACCGTTCTAGTGACGCGCCCGGCATCGGCGATGCCGCATGGTCTGGTGGCATCATGAGACTCCGATAGAAATATCGGATTGTCGCCGCCTGCACTATAGAGTCTTCGTCCCAGGTGTCAGACACCAGGTGTCACATGTGGTTTGCTGTATTAATCGTCGCAGTTGTCGGACTGGCACACACCGCGCCCTTTCCTTTTCTGCTGGAGTCGTTTCGTCCCGCCGGATCGATCTGGCACGTGAAGCAGCCAGCCGGCGCACCGCCAACGCTGTATCTGACGTTCGACGATGGCCCGAATCCGTATTGGACGCCGCCGCTGCTCGACGCCCTGGACGAGACCGGTGTGCGTGCGACGTTTTTTCTCATCGACGAGCACATCACATCCGAAACTGCAGCCATCGTTCGGCGCATTTCAGACGAGCGCCACGCAATCGGCATTCATACGAGGACACGTCTGCCGATGATCCTGCCGCCTGACGAGCTAGTGAAGACACTCGATGGAGCAGCCGCGCATATCGCGGGCATTACGGGACGCGAACCGTGCCGCCTGTTCCGCCCGCACGCCGGGTGGCGCAGCGAGACGATGTATGAAGGACTCGCGAAAGCGGGCTATCGCCTGGCGGGATGGAGCTGGGGGATGTGGGACTGGAACTGGTGGCAGCGTCCGGATGCGGATCGCGTGGCCGCGCGGCTGGCGCAGAACGCATCGGCCGGCGATGTGATCGTGATTCACGATGGGCATCACGTCAACCCGCGAGCGGACCGGCGGCACGCCGCAGAGACTGTCCGGCGGCTCGTCCCATCGCTGCGCTCCCGCGGGTTTGCGTTCGACACGCTGTGTCACTGACCCCTTCCGCCGACGCCGCAGACGTCGCGGCCGCGACGGCGCGACGGCATCTGTTGAACGGAGACGGACACCTTGGTCCGGCGCAACGCGTCGCTTATCTGTTGCTCAACGCTCGTCGCAATCGTTTGCCTTACTCTCACGTCGATTCCGAGTTGACCATCGTCGATTTTCACTGCGCCATGGCTCTCGAACGGTTGGACGAGCTCCCCGGCACGCCAAGCCCGTCGCGCGCACTCTCGGACCTGTTCTGGATGCATCTGCCGTGGCAGCGCATGGTGCGCGAGCTCGGGCCGCTGCATGTGCTGGATCTCGGCTGTGGGTCGGGGCAGTACGGCGAACGACTTCCGCGGTGGAGCGAAGGCCGAATCGTGCGCTACGTCGGCGTCGATCTCGAGGCGCATCGCGATTGGCCGCGGCTCGTGTCCAATCGATCGTCTGTTGAGTTCCACGCGGGCAACATCGAAGACATCGATCGGCTAATGCCCGCTGACACCAATGTGATCGTGAGCCAGTCGGCAATGGAGCATGTTACGAACGACATGCGCGTCTTCGAGCACGTGCACGCGTACGCGCATCGCGCCGGACGGCCACTGCTGCAGATCCACCTGCTCCCCTCGGCCGCGTGCCTGTGGCTCTATTTATGGCACGGGTACCGGCAATACACCCCGCGAAGGCTGACGCCGATCACAACGCTATTTGCGACTGCTCGCAGCGTCTGCTCGTGCGGCTCGGGGGATCAGCCTGCAACGCGCTTCATCTTCGGTGGATCACGTGGCCGGTGCTGGTCCGCCGGACGGTCGATCCCAGAGATCTGCAAACGACTGAATATCGCCGCGTGCTCGCGAAAGCAATCGCCGAGGACATGCGCAGACCTCAACTCTCGCCTGCCTTCTACGCGCTGCTCGTTCAGTCAAACGTCAAGCACGAGGCGCTGACGACGGCATGGTGGACACCTTAGCGTCGAGCACCGACTTCACCCTCCGAGGCTTCTCGGGTTCATCTGCGACCATCTGCGGCTATCTGCGGCTATCTGCGG
>DASPWV010000184.1:0-5026 GCA_035637635.1 Vicinamibacterales bacterium
AGCGCGAATTCGAATGTGTGTTCTCGACCGGCCCCGAGCGACAGACTCTCGGCGACTGGAAGTGCCAGCCGCAGGGGTGGCGGAGCGGCCGGCGGCGTCTCGTGGAGATGAGTCCAGAGCGGCGGCGCCACGAGCGCGGCACAGACGAGCGCACCTGCGATAATCAATAGGGCCGGGCGATTCATCGACCGGTTACAGGGAGGACTTGACGCATGACGATCCGTGTTCTCGCTCTCGTCGGCCTGATGGCGGTGGCCAGTGTTCCGACTCGCGCGTATGCGCAGGCAACAGCGCAGGAGGCGCCCACGCGCCGACCGGACGTCATTTACGTGCCGACGCCGGAAGAAGTGGTTGACGCGATGCTGCAGGTCGCAAATGTCACCAAGAGCGATGTCGTGTACGACCTGGGGTGCGGCGACGGCCGTATTCCGGTAGCAGCCGCGAAGAAGTACGGCGCGCGCGGCGTTTGCATCGACATCGATCCGCAGCGCATCAAGGAAGCCAACGAGAATGTCCAGAAGAACAATGTCGGCGACAAGGTCAAGGTCCTCAATGCGGATCTCTTCACGACGGACATCAGCGAGGCCACTGTCGTCACTCTCTACCTGCTCCCCTCGCTCAACGTCAAGCTGATGCCGAAGCTGATGAAGGAGCTCAAGCCCGGGACGCGCGTCGTGTCGCACGCGTTCGACATGGGCGATTGCAAGCCGGAAAAAGAGATGGACGTCAACGGTCGAAAGGTCTACTTCTGGACGATCCCGTTCAAGGGGTGCAGTGTCGGTGATAGATGACCAGCAATCCAATCCCTCAGTTCATCTGAGTGGCGCAACGACGCGCCAGGCAAACTCCACGACTGGGGCGCGAATTCGCCGCGCTCGGGGCACGTGGGGCCGACCACTCGAGTGAACTCCGGGGATAATTGCTGCTCGTCTTAACGGCTCTTTTCGTCACAACCGCCTGCGCACTGGTCGCCACCGGAGGGTTTTCGGCGACAGTCGCGGGCGTTCGTTTTTCTGCCCACTCGCCACTGCCTGCCATCACCGGCGCGTTCGTCGCATTTGCGCTGTGGTTCATACAAGCGGCAAGAGCCAGGACCTTCAGAACAGATCTCGAATCAGCGGCCCGCTGGATTGACGCCCATGCCGGTCGGTTGATCGCGATCATCGCGGCGCTTGCCGCGGCTGTCGCGATCCACTTCGAGACCTACAGCGCATCAGGCTCTGATGCATCGGGATATCTCAGCGAGGCGGTGATGCTCTCGTCTGGCGCCTTGTCGCGGATCGAGCCGCTTGGCGCGATTGCCGACTGGCCGCACGGTGCCGCAACGCTGGCGCCGCTCGGCTGGGTTGCGCGCTCGCAGGTCGAACAAGTGCCCACCTACGCGGTTGGTCTGCCGCTCCTGATGGCGCTGCCGCACGCGCTCGGCGGAGTCATTGGCGCATCGATCATCGTGAGCCTGAGCGCAGGGCTCGCGGTGTGGTTTGCGGGTCGGCTCGCGATGTCGTTTGCGGGGGGAGCGGCGGGCGTGCTGGCCGCGGTGTGGCTTGCGACCCTGCCGATTGAAATCTACGAATCGATTCAGCCGATGAGCGACGTCCCGACCACCGCGGCGTGGCTGGCGTGCTGGTGGTGGTGTGCAAGAACTGCCGAAAAGGGGACAGTCCCCTTTTTCGAAAGTGCGATCCCGTTGATCGCAGGAATTGCCACTGGCGTTGCGGTGCTCATTCGTCCGAACCTTGCGCCGCTTGCGGTGATGCCGGCTCTGTATTTGATGACGCGCCGCTTTTCGAGCACGAGGACACGCGTTGCCTGGATGGTCGCGTTCGCGGCTCCGGTGGCGATTGCTGCCGCGAGTGTTGCTGTCCTGCAGTGGCGTTGGTTCGGTTCGCCGCTGCGCTCGGGCTACGGGACGGCGTCAGAGATTTACGCGATGAGCAACGTCGGTCCGAACAGCGGGCTGTATTTCAAGTGGCTTATCGACACTCACGGTCCCTGGCTTCTCGCCGCGCCACTCGTGCTCGTTGTCGCTCATCGCGGGGTGCTTCGCTGGATGCTGGCGTTCGCCGCGGCGATTTGCCTCGAGTACTTCTTTTACGCGGTGTTCGACGGTTGGCCATATCTGCGGTTCCTGCTCCCGGCGCTGGCGATTTCCGCGATTGCCGTGTCGGTGCTGCTGGCATCTGTCACTTGGAAACTGCCGCACGCTGGGCGCGGCCCTGTCATCATCGCAATTGTTCTTGCCGTTGGCACGTGGCAGGTCGTGAAGGCACGTGAGCTTGCCGTCTTCAGACTGGCTTCCCGTCAGGCGCGTGCTGCGCTGGCAGGTCGATATCTCGAGCCAGTCGTGCGCAACGACGCCGTGGTGCTGTCGGGCGAACAGAGCGGCGCGATTCGCTATTACACCGGCCGTTCAATTCTGCGATGGGACTTTCTGGATGAAGGTGCGTTCAGGGCAGCCGAGGAACGCCTCATCTCTGGCCATCCCGATCTCTGGATCGTGTTGGACGACTGGGAAGCCGCGCTCTTTCGTGACAGGTTCCGCGGGAATGCCATTGGCAGTCTCGACTGGCCGCCGATCGTTGATGCGGGAGACGAAGGACGCACTCTCGCATGGCGGGTCCGCGATCGCGAGCGGTTCATGCGTGGGGAGCACGTTGTGACCGATCGCGTGCGGTGATCGCCGCGAAGCACGGGACTCGTTTCAGTCCCGCGACGGCGGGGCTGAAGCCCCGCCACTCCAGCCTGTCCGCCGCGCCGTCGTGTAGTGGCGGCCCTTCAAGGGCCGCCGTCGATCGATCCGTCGCCGTCGTGTAGTGGCGGCCCTTCGGGGCCGCCGTCGATCAGTCCGTCGCTTTTCCTTCGAACAGCGGCGTCGTCGGCAGGGTGCGCGGCCCGTTCTCGTCGCACACTGCGTAGGTCGATTCGTAGAACGACACGCCGGCGTACTCGCCTTTGTTGTTCAGAACGTAGAAATTCAGGCCGAAGTTCGGCAGTCCGCGCGCGTTCAAGAGCCGCTTTTCAATCGTGTTCTTCTGGACGCGGCGGCACGCTTCGAGGGCCGCGTCCTTTGGATGCTTTCCGCGTCGCATCTCCTCGACGATCAGGTAGGAGCTGAGGTTGAACAGGTTCGCTTCGCCGCGGCCCGTCGATCCCGCGGCGCCGACGTCGCCGTCCACATAGAGGCCGGCGCCAAGAATAGGCGAGTCACCGACGCGACCGGGGATTTTCCACGCCAGCCCGCTGGTGGTCGTGACGCCTGACACTTCGCCTTTGCTATTCACGCCGTCCATGTTGATGGTGCCGTAGAAGTGCTCGGGATCGATCAAGCCGTCGCGCACCATGCTCAATGCCGCCATCAGCATGGCGCTTCCGCGCTTCTTCGGATCGAGATAGTGCTCGGGGTCGATTCGGCGCTTCCACTCCAGCCACCTCGCGCGGGACGTTTCGGTATTGAGATCGTCTTCGATCTTGAACCCCATGCTGCGAGCAAATGCCTGCGCGTCTTTTCCAACCAGGAGGTGATGATCGGTGTGCGCAGCACTGCCTGTGCGACAAGCGATGGCGTTCTCACGCCTTCGATGCACGCGACCGCGCCGGCTCGTTTGGTCGGTCCATGCATGCAGCTCGAATCGAGTTGGACCACACCATCGGCGTTCGGCAATCCGCCGTAGCCGACGCTCGTGTCTGTCGGATCCAACTCGCAGAGATTGACGCCGGAAATCACGGCGTCAAGCACATCGGTGCCCTTGGTGATGGCTTCGAACGCCTTTTGCACGCCGGCGACAGGCCCGCCATTCTTGTAGCGGTTGCCGTTTGATGAGCTCACAACGACCGGCTTGACGACGCCGGCACGCACGGCGGGCGCCTGGCCGAAGACACTGCGGGTTGCGGCGACGGCGATTCCGGCTGTGGTGCCGGACTGAACGAACTCGCGGCGGGTGAGTTTCTGAGCCACCGGGATCCTCCTGAAAAGCGAAATCGTAGCACTCGTCGCCCTCGCTCCGCTCGGTCATCGGTTCGAGGTGCAGGTTCGTGTCCCGAACCGTCGGACCGAGCACCCTCGAACGACGGAACCCTTGAACCTTTGAACCGCTTTGAACCCTCGAACCTTTGAACCCTCGAACCCTCGAACCCTCGAACCTTTGAACCCTCGAACCTTTGAACCGCTTTGAACCCTTGAACCCTTGAACCCTTGAACCCTTGAACCCTTGAACCTTTGAACCCTTGAACCTTTGAACCCTTGAACCTTTGAACCTTTGAACCTTTGAACCTTTGAACCGTGATGTGGTGGTAGCCTGCGACGGACGTGACAGGGCGCCTCGAAGCGATCGGTGTCGTGGCAATCGTCGCCGTTTCCGTCGTTGTGCGCGTCTATCCCGCCTGGAATGCCACGTTCGGCGGAGACCACGTCGATTTCCTCGAAACAGACGCGTGGTACCACCTGCGGCTGGTCGAGAACCAGGTGCGTAACTGGCCGTTGCGCCTGACCCTGGATCCGTACGCGGCGCCGGGCGGTCAGTACGTTCCGATTGCACCGCTCTTCGACACCATTACCGCAACGGTCGTGCGCGTGTTGGGCGGACCTGATGCCAGCACGGCGCTCGCCGAGCGAGTTGCCGCGCTGATGCCGCCCGTCTTCGGCGCGCTCACAATCGTTGCCCTCTGGGCGCTTGCGCGTCGAGCGTTCGACGAACGCGCGGCGCTCATCGGCGCCGCGTTGCTGGCGGTGCTACCGGGGCATTTTCTCGATCGCACGATGCTTGGCTTTTACGATCACCACGCGCTCGAGTCGTGTTTGGCGATGACCGTGCTCTGGACGCTCGCTATGGCCCTTCGCGCCCCGGAGCTCGCTAAGGAGGGACGGAGGTCTTCGTTGGTTGGCGTCGCGCTCGCCCTCTACCTCCTGACCTGGAGCAGCGGCGCGTTCCTGCTTGGGGTCCTGGGCGTGTGGCTCGTCGTGTTGATTCCGCTGGCGCGCCCGCTGGATCTTTCCGAGAGCGCCCGCGTCACGGGCATTGCCGCCCTC
>DASPWV010000185.1:0-3924 GCA_035637635.1 Vicinamibacterales bacterium
TCAGGGATCAGGGATCAGGGATCAGGGATCAGGGATCAGGGATGCGGAGCAGGGATCAGGGATCAGGATCAGGGTGCGGAGCAGGGATCAGGAATTCAATCTGCGTAATTCTGATCCCTGATCCCTGATCCCTGACACCTGACACTGACGTTCTATTTGCGGCGTTTAAACGCTAACCCCGACCAGGTTTCGTCGACCGAGCAGATCTTGAAGTCGACCCAGCCAGAGGCGACGCCTGTCTCGCGCACGACGTTGCCCGTGAGATCGGACCTCACCCCCGAGGCGCTCTTCGGCCACACGATCCAGACGGTCTGGCGACCGGCGACGCGATCCATCGAGATCAACAGGGCGGCGAGCTCACGCTGATTGCGGGCGAAACAAAGAAACAGATCGCTCATCGCGTCCGCCTTTGCTGACAGCTTGACCTTCCGCGGCAGTGGCGTGAGCGTCGATGCGAATCCGGGAGGCGCACCAAGCAACGACACCTGCATCCCTTCTTTGAAGCCAAGTTTTTCGACGGTGGGCCTGCCCGTATAAATGCTGGACGGAGGCACGACAGGGGCCGTGGGAGGATTCCCAATCGCGCGAGGAAGCGCGGCCTTCAGGCGGCCCCACGTGCTGTACGTGGCGTCCGGCAGGAGCGTTTTGACGCGAGCCACTTTCTCAGGCTCGCCATCGACGAAGACGATCGGCACGGGCCGTGTGTCTTTGCTCGTCCGGAGCGCCATTGCGACTTCACGGCCGTGAGAGGGGCGTCGTGAGAGATCGATGACGAAAGCGTCCGGCGTGTTCGCTCGCAGTTTCCGCAGGAGCCCCGGTCCGTCGAAATCATCGAAGTCCACCGAATGGCCGAGAGCTTCGAGCAGGCGTTTCCGCTCGCGTCCTTCGGGTCCGTTCCAGTGAATGAGGCGAATGCGCGCCATCAAGACCTCCGGCCCGACGCCGATCATGACTTCAGTGTCGCAGTGAGGGTAATGTCCGGCACGCCGGCAAGCGCGCGAGAGACGGGACAGCCTTTCTTCGCGGCTTCGGCGTGCTGCTGGAACGTTGCCTGATCGATGCCGGGAACCTCGCCCTCCGTTTCGAGCTCGATGCGGGTGATGCCGGGTCCCGCATCGGTCGTGCCGAGGTGGACCTTTGCTGTCGTGCGAATGCTCGTGGGCGTAATGCCGGCCCGGCCCAGGCCGGCCGCGAGCGCCATTGAAAAACACCCGGCGTGCGCCGCGCCGATCAGCTCTTCGGGATTGGTTCCGGCGCCGTTCTCGAATCGCGAGACGTACGAGTACGCTCCTTTGTAGCCTCCACTCCCCAGCGCCATCGTGCCGGAGCCTTCCTTCAACGCGCCTTTCCACTCAGCGTTTGCCTGTCGGACTGCCATTGATGCTCCTTTGGGGTAAACGAGGATGATAGATCGATGTTCGATTCAGGCAACGGTATGTACGACTCGGCGGACATGGCCGGCGAATCGCGAGCTAGGAACTTTACTTCTTGGGCTGGATGTCGCGAACGATGAAGAGCTTCTCGCCGGGTTTAATGAGGCCGAGCTCACGCCGTGCAAGTTCCTCGACCGCGGTTGAATCCTCGCGAAGACGGCGCGCGTCTTCTCTGAGCCGCGCGTTTTCGAATCGCGCCTGTGCAAGGGACGCTTCCACCGCCTCGAACTCCCGTTGCGCCTTGAGAAGTGCGACCAGACCCTTCTCGCCGATGACTGCGTCGACGACGAGCACCGCGGTGACAAAAGCGAGCACGTACCGCACCAGCCGTCGTCCGCGTGGGACGAGCGACGTGCCTCGGCGCGGCGACGTGTTCGGTCGCGAGTCTGCCATGTGCTCAGCCGCGGGTTTTGCGATGGCCGATCGTCGCGTCGCTCGTGGTGTCGAGAAACGCCTCGAGCGCCCTGACGAACACGGTCCGCAGGTCGATGCGTTCGTCCATGGCGCGGATCTTTGCGGTCCGCCAGAGCTCGGCAGGCAGTTCTACCGTGGTCTTGACGATCTCAGGGTTTCGCTTCCGTCCTGCCTTCGGCACGGCGACGAGTATAGCAGCGCCGGTATCCAGACGTTCAAACATACCCACGGGCAGCAGGATAGATGTGCACACGGCTACACGTCAATACATATTTGTGTAGGGACGGGCCAACGTCTGAGAATACAGACGTGCTAGCGGCAATACGGCTTTACGGGTCAGACTCGACCTCCGTCCCCGCTAGCCGACCTCCGAGCCCGCTGAGGCGCGCTTGGCTTTCTGAAACACGACGACCCGGTTGGTGTTGGTGCCCTTCGCGTTGTTCGATACCCCCCAGATGTTCGCCGTTTTGGTGAACGTCTGCTCGTTCACCACCACGCAGACGGGCAGGAGTCCGGCGTCGATTCCCGCAGGAAGGACGATCTCCTCCAGCTTCAGCGCGCCGCCACGCACTTCGCCAACCTCGAAGGCGATGAATCCATCGGGTTCGAGCAACCGCTGGAACTGCCGAAATCCACGCTCGATGAACTGTCGCCACTCGTCCACCTTGCGAAAGAGCTCAACACGCACATCGCTCGACGTGATGCCGCAGAACCAGCATCGGAGCCAATTGTCGGCCGCGTAGTCGACGACATCCAGAAACGGCGGCGAGGTCACGATCAGCGAAACCGATTCGTCCTCCCAAAACGTCTCGGTGCAGCTCCCCACATGAAACCGGCTGGATTGAACGCTCGGCCCCAGTCGCTGCCGTGCGATGTCGTCGACGTCCTTCAAGAGCGACGCGCTCTTCCTGACGAGAATGTGTCGCAGGTCCCGCCGCGCGGGCTGCTGGTTCCGATCGCGATTGATTTTGCGCTGCGAGTCGACGCTCACTGCCTGGTTCGGCGGCAGCGTATAGACAGACAGGAAGCCCGGCGAATGACCCGTCAGCCGGTTCACCGCGACCATTCGGATCCACTCATCGACATGGTCTTGCTCGCCCGAGGCCTGGCGGTCGATCAAGTATGCACGCAGAGCGCAGAGCTCCGCGAGGGTGACCGGATGATAAAAGGTGAGCAGGTCTTCCGGCAGGCTGTCATTCCAGGTGAGGTCGAGCGCATGCAGGCGATGTGTGAGCTCCCGCAGGGTCGGCGGCGCGAGCCGCGGCCGTACCAGCATCCCGCTCAGTGGATTGATGTCGCAGCCGGCGGGCGTGCGTTCACGGAGAGCCACTTCGATGAGCGTCGTGCCCCGGCCCGCGAACGGGTCGTAAACGACACCGGCCTCGCGACTGAGGCGCTCGATGAAAAACGCCGGCAGCTGCGGCTTGAAACACGCGCGATACGAGATCTCGTGCAGACTGTTGGCGCTCGCCGCGCGTTGCTTGCTCGTCCAGAATTCGTTGGTGAACACTGGCACGCCTGCCGGCGCTGCTCCGGCGGACAAGCAAGTCTGAGTCGTGGGCCGGCCTTGCCACGTGAAATGTGCGAGGACGTCCAGCAGGTGCTCGGCCGATGGCGAAGGACCATCGGAGTCACCTAAAGGAAGCAATCCATGAACGGCCATCAAGCCAAAAGTCGAGAGATTGTAACAGCCTGAGAGAGAATCGCAAGGAAACGCCCGAGCATCTCAGGAGAAATCACGATCCCCTTGCCGGAGGATTTGAGGTTCCGTATGGACACGTGCGTAATCGTTTTGACGACACTGCCCGCCGACGCCGACGCCGAGTCTTTCGGACGCGCGTTGGTGGATGAACGGCTCGCCGCGTGCGTCAACGTCCTGCCGGCGATGCAATCGATTTACCGCTGGCAGGGTGCAGCTGAGACCGCAAGCGAGCGGCAGATCGTCATCAAGACATCAGAAGAACGCATCGAGGACGTGAAGGCGCGAATCGCGGCGCTGCACCCGTACGAGGTGCCGGAGCTGTTGATACTGCACGTGATGGACGGCGCGAACGCCTACTTGAAATGGATTGAAGAA
>DASPWV010000186.1:0-3233 GCA_035637635.1 Vicinamibacterales bacterium
AACTGGACGACGACAAGTTGCACGAAGAGTGCGGCGTCTTTGGAATCTACGGCCATGCCGAGGCCGCGAAGCTCGCTTACCTGGGCCTCTACGCGCTGCAGCATCGCGGACAGGAAAGCGCCGGCATTGCCGCTTCGGACGGGCTGCGCATCCGCGCCGTGCGCAGTATGGGATACGTCAACGACATCTTCGATCACGAGGCGCTGTCGACGCTGCCCGGTCAACTGGCGATCGGACACACGAGATACTCGACAGCCGGCGAAAGCAAGGCCGCGAACGCGCAGCCCATTCTCATCGACTGCGTTCACGGTCAGATCGGCATCGCGCACAACGGCAACATCGTCAATGCCGGCGAAATCAGGGATCGTCTGGTCAAGGCCGGATCCATCTTCCAAACGAACAGCGACACCGAAGTCGTCCTGCATCTCTACGCGCGATCGCAGGCGAGCAACTTCGCTGATGCGCTCGTTGAATCCGTGGCGCAGCTCTCGGGCGCGTTTTCGGTTGCCGTTCTGACGAAAGATCATTTGATCGCCGCACGCGATCCGCACGGCTTCCGGCCCCTGGCGCTTGGACGTCTTGGCGACGCCTGGGTCGTCTGTTCCGAGACGTGCGCGCTGGATCTCATCAACGGCACGTACGTTCGCGACGTCGAACCGGGCGAGGTCCTGGTCATTGGCGCCGACGGCGTTCGTTCGCTGCGCGCCTTCCCGCCTACAAAACTTGCGCACTGCATCTTCGAGCACGTCTACTTCGCTCGTCCCGACAGCGAAGTGTTTGGAAAAAGCGTCAATGAAGTTCGCACGAATCTCGGACGTCTACTTGCTCGAGAGACAGGCGTGTCGGCAGATGTTGTGGTCCCTGTTCCAGACTCCGGGGTCTGCGCGGCGATTGGCTATGCCGAAGAAGCCGATCTTCCGCTGCGCTTTGGTTTGATTCGGAACCATTATGTGGGTCGCACCTTCATCGAGCCCGCGCACGCCATCCGGCATTTCGGCGTCAAGGTGAAGCTCAATCCCGTCAAGAGCATCCTGGCCGGTCAACGCGTCGTTTTGATCGACGATTCAATCGTGCGCGGAACGACGAGTCGAAAGATTGTCAAGATGGTGCGGGCAGCCGGCGCGAAAGAGGTTCACCTGCGAATCAGTTGTCCGCCGACGGTGTCCCCGTGTTTTTATGGAGTTGACACTCCGCGCCGCAGCGAGTTGATAGCGGCGTCGCATTCACTCGAAGAGATTCGCAAGTACGTTGCTGCGGACTCGTTAGGCTACCTCAGCCTTGAAGGTCTGCTCGACGCGGTCGGTGACCGCCGGCAGCATTACTGCACGTCGTGCTATACAGGGCAGTATCCCGTCGCGTTTCCGCGGGACGGGAATGCATATCTGCAACTGACCCTGAAGCTCGATGGCACACCGATTCCACTTCCAGAAGAAGAACCCGAAGGCGTTGTGTAGCGTTCGCCGCGCAGTGCCGATGGCAATGCTGCTCATCGCCGGCGCGATTGCCGCCGGCGCCGATCCGGGCAAACCGCGCCAGGACCGTGGATCCGCGAAGGCCGCCCCACAGGAGCGGGGTCCGGCAACGACGTCACCGCAGGAGATCCGCGCCGCGATTGGCCATCTCGCGGATCTCGATTACGCCTCGCGCGTCAAAGCCGCTCGGCTGGTACGCAGAAGCGCCGCGTCTCAGGCGGTTCCCGCGCTGCTCGAGGCCATCAAAGAACACAAGGACGGGTTCGTGCGATTCCGCAGTCTGATCCTGCTCACAGGCTTCAACGACCCACGAGCGGCCGATGAGATGACCGCGGCGCTTTCGTCGCCGAACGATCGCCTGCGCGACGTGGCATACGGCTATCTCGAGCTGCATCCCAACCGCGCGATGATTCCCCGGCTTCTTCAGGCGCTCGACAAAGAAGTCGACGACCTGGTTCGTCCGTCCGTGATCCGTGCGCTTGCCGCGGTCGGCGATGATCCGAAAGTGAAGGAGGTGCTCCTGCGCGATATGACGCGAGGCGTGGACCTTTTCCGGAGCACCGTCATCGAAGCGCTCGGCGATTACAAGCATGCGTACGCCATCCCCACTCTCGTTCAAATTGCGAAGCTCGAGGGCCCGCTGCAGGACGACGCGGTGATCGCGCTCGGAAGGATTGGAGACAAAGACGCGTTGAAGCTCTTCGCGGAATTGCAGAGAAGCGGGTCGAAGGAGCTTCAGCCCACGCTCGCGGCGGCCATCTGCATGCTGGGGGTGAACTGCGGGTCGCATTTGGGCTACCTCGAAAAAACATTGACCTTTGCATCGCAAAACCCCGGATATCAGGAGCTGGTGAGGCCGACCGCGGCAGGCCTTGCCGCGGTGGCGATTGGCGGGCAGGACGAGGGCTTGCGGATTCTGTTCGACAAAGGCATTCCATCCATGGATCCAATCCGCGCGCCGATGGCGCTTGCCGTCGCGAAAGTGGCGCTGCGCAACACGCCGTTGATGCTTTCCACGCTGGAAAAGAGAACGGACCAGAGCGGAGCGGTGGACCTCGTTGCCGAAGGATTCGATATGCTCGAGGAGGACCTGGAAGAGGAACAATTCTTCGCTACCGTCCGCAAATCCTATTGGGCTGCAGCGGACAACGCGCCGACACGACGGCTTGCGGAACGGCTGATCACGAAGCTGGATTTTTGATGGATTACAAGGGCGCGGGTGTCGACGTCGACGCGGGAAACGAGGTCGTCAAGCGCATCAAGTCACTTGCCAAATCGACGTTCACGTCCGGTGTGCTGTCGGAGATTGGGTCGTTCGGCGGTTTGTTCCGGCTCGATCCGCTTGCGTGGAAAGATCCGATTCTGGTCGCGAGCGCTGATGGTGTTGGCACCAAGTTGAAAGTCGCGTTTCTCGCCAACGCTCACGGCACTATCGGCATCGATCTCGTCAACCACTGCGTCAACGATGTCCTCGTGCAGGGCGCACGCCCTCTTTTTTTTCTCGACTATCTCGCAACCGGCCGCCTGTCGCCGGATGTGGCCGTGGAGATTGTCCGCGGGGTGGCCGACGCGTGCCGCGACAACGGATGTGCACTGCTCGGCGGCGAGACGGCCGAAATGCCCGGTTTTTACGCAGACGGTGAATACGATCTCGCCGGGTTCGTTGTCGGAGCTGCAACTACCGACACCTTGATTGACGGCCGGAGCATTGCAGCCGGTGATGTGGTCATCGGCCTGCCCTCTTCCGGCCTTCACACCAAC
>DASPWV010000187.1:0-16169 GCA_035637635.1 Vicinamibacterales bacterium
AACCGAGCGCTCTACCAAGCTGAGCCACGCCCCGTCTGGAGTGAAAGGATAGTTTACCTCATCCTGGCGTGTGTTTGGACCGCGAGAACCGAAAAACCGCGACTCAGCCGACCTCTAACAAGGCGCGGTGAATCAGCAGCCAGCCTTGGAACCGACCGGGCACTCGGAGCGCGACACGTTCGACGTCGCGAGTGACGTGGTAGGCGGCTACAACGGCGTCGAAATCCTCCGTACCTTCCAGGGTCTGGTCGTCCGGCGCGGGTTCTTCCCGGTGAGTAGTCCACGCACCCAATCGGGACAGCTCATGCGCGACGCTCCGTAGGAGGCGGCTACCGCTGAATCCCCTCATCGTCTCCGACTCGTACTGCCGCGTGCGCCTCGTCTTCACAGCGTTTCTACGGAGCAACGATGGTGCCATACGAAAATGGCGTTCACTTAAGGCGGTTGTGACGTTTTCCGGATGAGGGCAATCGCCCGCGTCCACGTACCTGGGCACCACGTCGGAACTGCGCTTCACAAACGAACGTTGAAACCGGTTCCTCACCTAGGAGCCGAGTCACGACTGCCGGACGGCGGCCGGAAAGCGCAGCGGCAGGTCCTCTAACGCGTCGAGCGCGTCATAGGCCGTGAGATCGGGCTGCAGAAGGGTCACGGAGATGTAGCCCTCTTTGCAGGCTTGGTAGTCGCTCCGATCGTGCGCCGCCCACGCGTCAATGCCCTCTTCAATCCAATAGTAGGGCTTCCCTCTCGGATCCATGCGTTCGGTGATTTTGGTGATGTGATTGCGCTTGCCTTGCACGGTGCGGCGATAGCCGCGCGGCATTCCCTTCGGCACGTTCACGTTCAGAAAGGTGCGTTCCGGCAGGGGGTGCCGAAGAATGATCTCCGCAAGCTGCGCCGCGGCATACGCGCTTGGCGCGAAGTCGAAGACACCGCTCGCGCGCTCGAGCGACACCGCGATCGCTTGCACGCCCAGAAGCGCGCCCTCGAGCGCCCCGGACACCGTCCCCGAGTACGTCACATCGTCGCCGAGGTTCCACCCGGTGTTGATCCCCGAAACGACGAGATCCGGCAACTCGCCTTTCAGGAGAATGGCGACGCCGATGTTGACGCAGTCCGTCGGGGTGCCGTCGACCGCGTAAATATTGGTGTCGATCGGATCGAGCCGGAGGGGACGCCGCAGCGTCAGTGCATGTCCGATGGCGCTCGATTCCTGATGCGGCGCGATGATGGTGATGTCGCCGAGAGGCCGCAACGCGCCGGCGAGCACACGAATGCCCTCGGAATGTACGCCGTCATCATTGGTGACGAGAATACGAGGCATCGGAATCCACGATCATAGCAGGCTGCGCTCACTGGCCGGATCGATGCGCGGCGACGAGCGAACGATCGAGGGCAAGAATCACCGCGGCGGCTACGGCAAGCGCCGCGCCGGTGAAGAACGCAGCCGCAGGCCCGACGGACTGCCAGAGAAAACCGAACAACAGGCTCGCGGCGAGGGCACCAAAGCCGAGCACGGCGTTGTACCACCCGAATGCGGTGCCCTGTGCGTGGTTGCGCGCGAGATCGGAGACGAGCGCCTTTTCGCTTCCCTCGACCAGCGCGAAGTGAACGCCGTAGATCAGAAACCACGTCAGGAACGCGAAGAGACTATGACTTGCTGCGAAGCCGGCATACACCACTGCGTACAGAATCCACCCGCTGATGATCAATTCACGACGACCATGTCGATCCGACAGCGCGCCGCCATAGGTCGACAAGCCAGCCTTGACGACATGCAGTCCCGACCACGCGAGCGGCAAGAGCTCAGTGGCAAGGCCTGCGTCCGACAGTCGCAGCAGCAGGAACGCGTCGCTCGAGTTGCCGAGCGTAAACACGGTCAGAATGACCAGAAAGCGCTTCAGCTCGCGCGGCAGCGACGAAACGGATCCTACTGCGGCCGTCTGCGGAGATCTCTCGCTGCGAGCAACAGCGGCCTCGGGAACGAACAGCAGCATCACGAGTGCAATGACGCCGGGCACGATCGTGAGCCCGAACAGCGTCCGATATCCGCCTGGTGCCAGCCAGAGGAAACCTGTCGCGAGCAGTGGACCGACTACGGCGCCTGCGTGGTCCATCGCGCGATGGAATCCAAACACATGTCCGCGTTCTCCCTCGGGCGCGAAGGCGCCGAGCATCGCATCACGAGGCGCGCCTCGCAGTCCTTTGCCGACGCGATCGCTGACGCGGACGAGAAACACGTGCTGCCAGGTCGATGCAAACGCGATCAGCGGCCGCACGAACCCGGCGATGCCGTAGCCCGCCACGACAAAGGGTTTGCGCCGCCCCGACTGATCGGACCAGCGGCCGGCGAGGAGCTTCAGCACGCTGCTCGTCGCGTCGGCCGCGCCTTCGATGACGCCGAGCGACGCCGGATTGCCGCCCAGAATGCGCGTGACGAACACCGGCAACAGCGGATAGATGGCTTCGGTGGCGGCGTCGGTGAAGAGGCTCGTCAGTCCCAGAAGTTTGACAGGGCGTGGAAGGGCCTGCGACATGGGAACTAACCCCTCAATTCACTTGAGTTGACAACCGGGCGTTGTAGCTGATGAAGACGATTTGGCCTAGGAATGGCGCCCCTCGAGCACTGTTCGCGCCGTTGGCGCTACCTACTGAAGTGAACTCCGGGGTTAACAGCGAAGCCACCGAGACGCCGAGGCACAGAGATAACTTTTCAACAAAAAATTCTCTGTGTCTCTGTGACTCGGTGGCCCGTACGTCGGCGCTCAGCGAAGGGCAGTCGGCACGGCCGTCGCCGCAAGCAGCTCGGACAGCAAGGCCTCGGCCTTGTAGACCTTCTTCAATGCTTCCGCCATACCGCGCACGTCGACGGCAATCGCGCGGTTCACGGCCGCGTCGTAGATGAAATAGCCCGGCAACGACTCGATATTGCCGTCGAAGATCAACCCGACCAGCTCACCCTTCACATTGATGACCGGCGACCCGCTATTGCCGCCGACGATGTCGTTGGTGGTGATGAAATCGAACGGCGTTTGCAGATTCAGACTGCTCTTCGCCCGGGCCCAGCTCTCGGGCACCTTGAACGGCGGCTTCTGACCGTGATCGTCGGCGTGCACATAGAGGCCGCGGAAATCGGTGTACGGATTCACCCGCTTGCCATTTGCCGTGTAGCTCTTGACGGACCCGTACGAGAGTCGAAGCGTGAAGGTGCCATCGGGGTAGGCCGTGTCGCCCTGGGTCGCGAACACCGCCTGCGCGATTTTCGCGTAGGCATCCCGCTCTACACCGACGACCTCGTTATCGTAGCGGCGTCGCAGCTCGCGCGCGCGCGGCTCGAGCAGCCGGGCGATTTCGATGAACGGATCGTTTGACGCCTTCACCGCCGCCGCACCGCCGCCGAAAAGTTCCTTTCGCACGTTCGCGTCGCCGAGCCTGGTGTTGTCGACGAGTTCTGCCGCACGATCCTGCGGCGTCTTGCCCGCGAGAATCTGCTTGACCAGCGGCTGATCTGCGCCAAGCTTGTCACGCATGAGCGCGAGCGATGCGGCGAGCCGTGCTTTCTCGAAACCGGGATAGATTGGCGCGCCCGAGGCGAGCCCCCTTTCGATGTCGGGCTTTCGCGGATCCGTGTACTCGGGCAGCCGCTCGCCATTTGGCTTCTGACTTTCGTCCGCCCAACGCAAAAGCGTTCGGGCGTGGGTGAAGTAATCGGAAAAGAATCCGAGACCGCCTTCGAACATCACGCGTTCCATGTTGTAGGCCGGCAGATCGTGCCGTGCTTTCGCGACACGATCCCACGCGTCACCGTACGTGGCCGAGAGCTCGGTGTTCGCCGTGACGGCCGCGCGAAGAGATTTCTCGGCCGCCTGCTTCTTCGCCATGGTGGCGGGATCCTTGAGTCCGGCGAGCTGTCCCTTCCAGGATTTCAGTGAGTTCTCGAGCGCGAAGAAAAGCTCGCGCGCCTGCCGCTCCTGTTCGGGTCCTTGCTTGCCGTACTCGCCGAGCGCGTCGCGGATGCGGCCGTACAGCTCCAGTGAAAGCGGCAGCGACACATCGCGCAGGTATTCGAGATGTGCCACGGTGTTCAGGCGCTGCGTGGCGCCTGGATGCCCGGACGTGAAAACGGGATCGCCCTCCTTCGTGCCTGCGGTCGACCACGGCAAATAGTTCTTCGCTTGAATCGGCTTGCCATTCTCGTAGACGCGGAAGAGCGACATGTCGAGGCAGTAGCGTGGATACTCGAAGTTGTCCGGGTCGCCGCCGAAGAACGCGATGTCGAATTCCGGCGCGAACACCAACCGGACATCTTTGTATTTCTTGTGCTGATACAGGTGATACTGCGCGCCTTGATAGAGCGTGACCACTTCGCTCTGAAGTCCTGTCTTCGCCTCCGATTCCTTCTCGATCGCCGCAATCGCCGCGCGCCGGGCGGCAAGCGTGTCGGCTGATGACATCCCAGGCTTGAGCGCTGCGTTCACCTTCGAGGTCACGTCCTCGATCGTTTGCAGCACGACCAGCTCGAGGTCGGGTGCTTTCAGCTCCTGGGCGCGATCGCGCGCGAGAAAGCCGCTCTTCACATAATCCCTTTCGGGCGTGCTCAGCTCCTGAACGATCTCCATCGCCACGTGATGGTTGGTGAGAACGAGACCATCGGGCGAGACGAAAGATCCCGAACCGCTCGGGAACCGCACGGAAGCCTGCTGCACACGGTTCAGCCAGGCGTCAGAAAGCTGAACGCCATACGTTTTCTCGATGGCGGATTTAGGAATTCGATTGAACGGCCAAAACCCCTCGTCTGCGCGCCCGACGAGCGGCGCAAAGAGAATGGCGGCGATCAGCAGCGCAAGAAGGCGCCGGGCGCGAGGTTGCTTTTCCATTCTTCGATTCTACTGCGCGATGTAGGCGATGCAGTCGATCTCGATCCTGAGGCCGGGGCCGGGAAGCGCCGCGGCCTGAATGGTTGTCCGCGCCGGCCGGTGGTCGCCAAACATCCGCGAGTACACGCCGTTCATTTGCGCGAAGTCATTGATATCGATGAGGAACACGCCGCATCTGAGGACGTGCTGGAGGTCTGACCCTGCGGCCTGCAGAATCGCCTGCACGTTCTTCAGAACCTGCTCGGTTTGGGTTTCGACATCGTCGCCCGCGAGCTTGCCCGTCGCAGGATCTGTTGCACCTTGACCGGAGACGAAGACGAGCCGATCCAACGCCACTGCCGGCGAGTACGGGCCGGCAGGCTTCGGAAGATTTGGTGCGTGAATGGGTTTGGCAATCATGGGACGTCGACCCCTTATCATGAAGCGTTGTGGCGCGATTCAAGCTGATGCTCGAGTACGCGGGAACGCGGTACAGCGGGTGGCAGAAACAGAAGAACGCGCGCACCGTTCAGGGAGAAATTGAACGCGCAATCGCCGAAGTCTTCGGTCAGCGCCAGTTCGAGTTTCAGGGCGCAGGCCGAACCGACGCCGGCGTGCATGCGCTGCTGCAGGTGGCGCACCTCGATGTGGACGCGAACGCACCTCCCGAGCCGCTGCGCCGGCGCTTGAACGACGAACTGCCTCACGACATCAACATCCTCTCCATCGTCAAGGCGCCACACCGCTTTCACGCCCGGCATTCCGCTATCGCCCGCAGTTATCTCTATCAGATCGCGCGGCGCCGGACGGCCTTCGCGAAGCCTTTTGTGTGGTGGATCAAGGAGCCGCTCGATCTTCCGCCGATGCAAGCCGCTGCGCGTCAACTTGTGGGCATGCACGACTTCCAGTCGTTCAGCGATGACGATCCAGAGGAAAAGTCTACAGCCGTGCTCGTCGAAGAGGTGGCGATTGGTGAGGACGGCGACCTTCTGTTGATTCGTGTGGCCGGGTCTCATTTTTTATGGAAAATGGTACGCCGCATGGTGGGCGTGCTGGCGGAAATCGGCAGCGGCGGCTTGAAGCTCGACGATCTGCAGCAGTTTCTCGCTCGGCGGTCGCCGACGCCAGCCAGGCTCACCGCTCCCGCGTCCGGTCTCTTTCTGGAGCGCGTGTACTACGAGGGCGATGATCGGCAACGCCCACTCGTCGCGGCTGTTGCCCTTCCCTCGAATCTGACGTGACCGCGCGTGTTCGAGCGCCGCTGGCCAGGTAAGCACGGCGGCACGAACGAGCGTATGGTTGTCGTGTCATCGGATTCGTTGAAGGAGGCTCCATGAAACGTGCATTAGCGGTTTCAGTGGCACTGGCGCTCGCGCTGCCGGTTCTCGCCCGGGCACAGGGCAAGGTCGACTTGTCGGGCACCTACACGTTCGACGAGGGCAAGAGCGATCCCGCGCCGGCCGGTCGTGGCGGCGGTGGTGGTGGTGGTGGTGGCAGAGGTGGTGGCGGAACTGCAAGCAAGCTGGTCATCAAGCAGACGGCCAACGAGCTCACAATCGAGCGGACGCTTCCGAACGGCGCCGAGACCCTCGTCTACAAACTCGACGGCAGCGAGAGCGTCAACAAAGTCGGGATGGGCGAAGCGAAATCCAAAGCCACCTGGGACGGCAGCAACCTTGTCGTCAGCGGGCAGCAACAGCTTCAGACGCCGAATGGAACATTCGACATCACGACGAAGGACGTCTACAGCCTCCAGGGCGGCGTGCTGACCATTACCACGACTCGAACGACAGGTCGCGGCGATACGACGCGAAAACTGGTCTACACCAAGGGTTAACCGCAACGCGCCGTTCCTTCGCATCGGTTCCGGGCGTACCTTTGCTCGGGTAGTTCACAGAGGTTCCTCTGCGGAGGAGCCTCTTTTTTTCTTCTCGTTAGGTTCCGACAAATCAATACACTTTCAATGTGGCAGAGGCCGTAGCTCAGCGACGAGAGCGCGAATCGGGCGACGACGAACTCCTCGCGCGGCTGCGCGTCGGTGACGCGGCGGCATTCGAGGAACTGGTTCGCACAGAGAGCGGCCGCCTGCTCGCTGTCACGCGGCGTATCCTGACGACTGAAGAAGACGCCCGCGACGCGGTCCAGGACGCGTTCATGTTCGCCTTTCGCAGTCTCGATCGGTTTCACGGCGAGTCGCGGCTGTCGACCTGGCTGCATCGCATCGCGGTGAACGCAGCGCTGATGCGTCTGCGAACGCGGCGGCGAAAGCGTGAAGAGCCGCTCGATCCGCTGCTCCCGGCGTACAAAGACGACGGTCACCACGTCGAACGATTTGCGAGCTGGGACGACCCGGCCGAAAAAATCGAGCAGGCGGAGAACAAGGCCCTGGTCCGCCGGCTCATTGGAGAGTTGCCGGACTCCTACCGTACCGTTTTGCTCCTTCGCGACATCGAAGGATTGGATACAGAGGAGACCGCCAAGCTGCTCGAAACCACTCCTAACGCTGTAAAAGTTCGGCTGCATCGCGCGCGTCAAGCATTGCGCACGCTGCTCGCGCCGCATTTCAAGAGGACTTCCCCGTGACCTGCCGGGAATGCGCGGACTTTCTCTCCGATTACGTGGCAGGCGAGCTGCCGGCTGGCCAACTCGCGACATTCGAGCGCCACCTGGCGGCCTGCCCGAATTGCGAGGAGTACATGCGGCAATACCACGCGACGATTGTGGCTGAGCGCACAGCCTTTGCTGAGGAGCCGACTGGGGACATCCCCGAGGAACTGGTTCGCGCGATCCTCGCCGCCCGCAACAGCAGGTGACGGCCGCTTTACATCGTCCGCTCTACATCGCCACATCCCACATCACGACATCTACTTGTCTCTGTCGTCTGCTTCTTCCTGCAGGAGCGCCGTCGCCTCACCTTCGAGCGCCTGCCCGGTGATTTCCCGCGGTCCGTGGCGGCGCGCGTACAGGAACGACACCACGAAAATCAGAATGATGAGGCTGATCGAGAACCAGCGCGGGATTTCAAAATGAAGAAGCCCCACGGTGTTCAAGTACTCCATCACCAGCTTGATGCCGACCCACGCGATGATGATGAATGCGCCGTCGACGAGCGCGGGATATCGCTGGATGATCCGCAATAACTGACCGACGACCAGCCGCAACGCGATGATGCCGAGAACGCCGCCGGTGACGACCACCCATTTCTTGGGAGACATCGCAACCGCTACTAGAATCGAGTCCACAGAGAACGCAAGGTTCACGAGTTCGACCTTACAGATGGTCGCCCAGAGCGCCGACAGCCCGAACGCCGGCTTGGCTTTGGGTGGCGACTGACGTGCCTCTGCCCCGCCCTCCTGGGTGAAATGTCCCCAGGTGAGGTACAGCAGGTACAGACCGCCGAGCAGCTTCACCCACGACACGCGGATCAGGTACACGGCGAGCAGCGTGGCCAGAATTCGAAGCCCGAAGCCGCCGATCAGGCCGTATTTGAGCGCCTTCTTGTGCTGGTGCTTCGGCAAACCGAGCACCATGATGGCCATCACGAGCGCGTTGTCTGCGCTCAGCAGACCTTCCAGCACGACCAGCAATCCAATGGTGATGAAGTCGGTCGCGTGAATGTCAGGCAGAGGAACGTCGAGCACGGTGACTTCAGTATGACTGTCGCTGCGGCGATTTGTCACTCGACCTTCGACAAGGCTCATCCGATCCGTAGCAAGGAATTGACACGCGTCGTATCAAGTCCTATGCTTGACTTGTAGCAAGATTCATGGAAGACGAGTTGATTTTCATCTCGACGGCGGCACGGATGCTGGGGATGCATCCGCAGACGCTGCGGAAGTACGAACGGCTCGGACTCGTGCGTCCCGAGCGCACCATCGGCAGCATGCGGCTGTACTCGCGCGACGAAATCGAACGGCTGCGCTTCATCAAGCGCCTGGTCGACGACTACGGCGTCAATCTCGCTGGAGTCCAACAGTTGCTGGAAATCGCCGAAATCATGCGGCGTATACAGCCGCTCATTCGTGAAGACGCGCTCGCGCGCAACGAGCTGCGGCGGCGGCTCCTCAAAGAGATGACTCGATTGAATCAGATGCTCGGGTTGTGAGCGATGGAGTTCAAGGACTACTACGCTACGCTCGGAGTTTCGAAGAACGCCTCTGACAAGGAGATCAAGCAGGCATTCCGGAAGCTCGCGCGCAAATATCATCCCGATGTGAACCCGGGGGACAAAGCATCCGAGGCGCGCTTCAAAGAGATCAACGAAGCCAACGAGGTGCTCGCCGATCCGGAGAAGCGAAAGAAGTACGACGAGCTTGGCGCCAACTGGCGGATGTACGAGCAGGCGCAGCAGGCGGGACAAGCTGGCGGGGCGAGTCCGTTTGGCGGGCAATGGGCGTGGAATCAGGGGTCGGGTGGATTCCGTCAGATGTCGCCCGAAGAAGTCGAAGCGATGTTCGGCGACGAGGAAAGCCCGTTCTCCGATTTCTTTCGGACGTTCTTCGGCGGCGAGGCCGAACCGCGCCCGCGCGGCGGCCGCGCCAGAGCGCCACGCAATCAGAAAGGCCGCGACGTCGAGCACGAAATCGAACTGAGTCTTCAGGAGGCGCTGCACGGTTCCGTGCAACGGCTCTCGATTCAGCACGATGGGCAGGCGCGCAACGTCGAAGTGCGCATACCAGCGGGCGTGACGGATGGATCGCGCGTTCGCGTGTCCGGTGAAGGCGGCCGCGGATCCGGCAGCGGCCCGAGCGGGGATTTGTTCCTCCGCGTACGACTGCGCCCGGAGCCGGGCTTCGAGCGCAAGGGTCGCGATTTGTACACGAAGGTACGAGTCCCGGTCACGACCGCGGTGCTTGGCGGCGAAGTGGACGTGCCGACGCTCGGAGGCAAGGCGCTGCGGCTGAAGATTCCGCAGAACACCCAAAACAATCAGGTCTTCCGACTTCGCGGGCACGGGCTGCCGGCCATAGGCAAGCCGGAGGATCGAGGCGACCTCTACGCGACAGTCGACGTGGCATTGCCACAGACACTGACGGAAGAGGCGAGAAAGCATTGGGAGGCGTTGAAGCGGGCATAGGCCGGCCCGGAGGCCGGTCTCCACAGGTGGAGTACGTAGTGGCGGGTCTGTAGATCCGCCGTGTGGGACTGATCATGAATCTGAATAAATTCACTGAAAAGGCACAAGAGGCCGTCCTCGCCTCCCCGCAGCTCGCCGCCGAGTTGAATCACTCGCAGGTCGAGCCGGAGCACCTGCTGGTCTCGCTCGCTGAACAGCAAGAAGGCGTCGTCCCGGCGGTGCTGCAGAAGCTGAACGCCGATCCTTCGAAGGTTGCGCGCGCGCTGCGCGATCACCTCGCCCGGCAACCCAAGGCGTACGGCGGCACCGAGCCCAGTTTGTCTCCGCGAATGCGCGTCGTGCTCGATGCGGCGCAGGCGGACGCGAAGGCGATGCAGGACGAGTTCGTCAGCACCGAACACCTGCTGCTTGGCATTCTCGGCGAGCCCGGCCGCGCCACGAGCGTCGAAGTGCTCAAACAGAACGGCGTCTCGCGTGAGCGCGTGCTGGAGGCGCTGACGTCCATTCGCGGCAATCAGCGCGTCACGGATCAGAACCCTGAGAACAAGTACCAGGCGCTCGAGCGCTACGGCCGCGATCTGACCGAGCTTGCTCGCAAAGGCAAGCTCGATCCGGTCATCGGCCGCGACGAGGAGGTGCGCCGCGTGATTCAAGTGCTGTCACGCCGCACGAAAAACAACCCGGTGCTGATCGGCGAACCTGGCGTCGGCAAAACCGCCATCGTCGAAGGCCTCGCTCAGCGCATCGTCCGCGGCGACGTGCCCGAGGGCCTGAAGAACAAGCGGATTGTCGGCCTCGATATGGGCGCGCTCGTGGCCGGCGCGAAGTACCGCGGCGAGTTCGAAGAACGATTGAAAGCGGTGTTGAAGGAAATCGTCGAGTCGGCGGGCGCGGTCGTTCTGTTCATCGACGAACTTCACACGGTCGTCGGCGCGGGAGCCGCGGAAGGATCGATCGACGCATCCAACATGCTCAAGCCGATGCTCGCCCGCGGTGAGTTGCACACGATCGGAGCGACGACGCTCGACGAATATCGCAAGCACATCGAAAAGGACGCAGCTCTCGAGCGACGCTTCCAGCCGGTGATGGTCGGCGAGCCGACCGTCGAAGACACGATCAGCATCCTGCGTGGATTGCGCGAACGGTACGAGATTCATCACGGCGTCAAGTTGAAGGACGCGGCGCTCGTTGCCGCCGCTGTGCTCTCCCAGCGCTACATCACGGATCGATTTCTGCCAGACAAGGCGATCGACCTGGTCGATGAAGCCGCGTCCAGGCTGCGGATGGAAATCGACTCGATGCCCGCCGAACTCGACGAGGTGCAGCGTCGCATCATGCAGCTCGAAATCGAACGTGAGGCGCTGCGCAAAGAGAAAGACAAAGCGTCGCAGGAACGCCTCGCGAAACTGGAACGAGAGCTCGCGGATCTGAAGGAGCAGCAGTCGCAGTTGCGCGCGCATTGGGAGCAGGAGAAGGAAGCGATTCAGAAATCGCGCGAGCTCAAGCAGCAGCTGGAGCAGGTGCGGATGGAAGTGGAACGCGCGCAACGCGCCGGTGACTATGCGAAGGCCTCAGAGCTGCAATACGGCCGCGTGCCGGCCCTCGACCAGCAGATCAAAGAGGAGGAGACTCGCCTCGCAAAGCTGCAGCAGACGCAGCGAATGCTAAAAGAGGAGGTCGACGAGGAAGATATCGCGGAAGTCGTCGGCAAGTGGACCGGCATTCCCGTGGGCCGCTTGATGGAAAGTGAGATTCAGAAACTGCTCAAGATGGAAGAGCGGCTCCACGTTCGCGTCGTCGGTCAAGACGAGGCGATTCAGGCGGTGGCCAACGCCATTCGGCGCGCGCGTGCCGGACTCCAAGATCCGAATCGTCCGCTCGGATCGTTCATCTTCCTCGGACCCACTGGCGTCGGCAAGACGGAACTGGCGCGCGCGCTCGCCGAGTTCCTGTTCGATGACGAGCACGCCATGATCCGAATCGATATGTCGGAGTACCAGGAGAAACACACCGTGTCGCGCATGATCGGTGCGCCTCCTGGCTACGTGGGCTACGACGAGGCAGGCCAGCTGACCGAAGCGGTGCGGCGCCGGCCTTATTCCGTGGTGCTCTTCGACGAAGTTGAAAAGGCGCATCCCGAGGTGCTCAGCGTGATGTTGCAGCTCCTGGACGACGGCCGGCTCACCGATGGCAAGGGCCGGACGGTGGACTTCAAAAACTCTGTCGTGATCATGACGTCCAATCTCGGCAGTCAGTACATCGCTGAAAACGCGAGCCGCGATGATGGCGAGCTGAGCGAGGGTGTGAAACGGCAGGTCACCGAAGCGCTGAGGCAGCACTTCCGCCCGGAGTTTCTGAACCGCGTCGACGAGATCATCTTCTTCCATGCGCTAGGCAGGGAGCACATGAAGCAGATCATCGACATTCAGGTGCGCAGCCTCATGAAGCGTCTCGCAGATCGAAAGATCCGCGTCGAGCTTACCGACCGCGCCAAGGAATTCCTCGTGCAGGAAGGGTATGATCCTACATATGGCGCTCGTCCGTTGAAGCGGACCATTCAGAAGCGGGTCCTGGACCCGCTCGCCATGCGAGTGCTGGAGGGTGATTTTGCCGAAGGCGACCACGTCATCGCGGACGTCGGCGCCGGCGGTATCACGTTCAGCAAAGAGGAGGCGCGCGAGACCGTCGCGCGCACGTAGCCGACACGTAGAGGTTGTCGTTGCCGAATCCATTGATGCCTTCGGGTGGAAACAAACGCTCGACATCAGCGCGCCCCACCGCCATCTGGTGGGTGCTCGGCGCGCTGTTCATTCTCGCCCTCGGGCAGGCGTACTTGCTCTCGCCCGGCGGGCGGCAGGTTCCCTATAGCGACTTCAAGGGCCTCGTCCGCTCGGGTCAGGTTGCCGAGGTCACCGTCGGCGAGTCCACCATTCACGGGCAACTCAAAAAGGCGCAAGGCGACAAAAGCAGCGCCGCGTTTACCACGACACGCGTCGACGACCCGAAGCTTGCTGAGGAGTTGGACGCGCATGGCGTGAAGTACTCAGGTGAGGTGGTCAGCCGCTGGCTGCCCGAAGTCCTCAGCTGGGTCGTGCCGCTCTTGATTCTCGTGGCGCTGTGGTCCTTCTTCTTCCGCCGGATCGGAGGAGCCGAGGGAGGCGTCATGTCGTTCGCGCGCAGCAAAGCCAAAATCTTCGCGGAAGACGATGTGAAGGTGAGCTTTGCGGATGTCGCAGGCGTCGACGAAGCCGCACAGGAGCTGCGCGAGATTGTGGAGTTCCTCAAGACGCCCCGCAAGTACACGCAACTGGGCGGCAAGATTCCGAAGGGCGTCCTGCTGGTCGGTCCGCCGGGGACCGGCAAAACGCTGTTGGCGCGGGCGGTCGCTGGTGAGGCCAAAGTGCCGTTCTTCAGCCTGAGCGGTTCTGAATTCGTCGAGATGTTCGTCGGTGTGGGTGCGGCGCGCGTCCGCGACCTGTTTTCGCAGGCCGAGGCCAAGGCGCCATGCATTGTGTTCATCGACGAGCTCGACGCGCTCGGCAAGGTGCGCGTCCAGAGCCCCATGGGCAGCCATGAAGAACGCGAGCAAACGCTCAATCAACTGCTTGCCGAGATGGACGGCTTCGACCCCCGCAAAGCCATCATCATCATGGGCGCGACGAACCGGCCCGAGGTGCTCGATCCGGCGTTGCTGCGTCCGGGCCGCTTCGATCGTCAAGTGCTCGTCGACAAGCCCGACGTGAAAGGCCGTGAGGAAGTCCTCCGGATTCATGTCAAGAACGTGAAGCTTTCGGCAGACGTGGATCTGAGAAAGGTGGCCGTCAGGACGGCGGGATTTGCTGGCGCGGATCTCGCGAATCTCGTGAACGAGGCTGCTCTTTTGGCCGCGCGGCGCGACAAGAACGCTGTCGATATGCACGACTTCGACGAGGCCATCGACCGCCTCATCGCGGGTCTCGAGAAGAAGCGCGTCATGAGCACGAAAGAACGCGAAATCGTCGCGTATCACGAATCGGGTCACGCCATCGTGGCGAGCTCTCTTCCGGGGACGGATCCCGTTCACAAGATCTCGATCGTCGCCCGCGGTTTCGGCGCGCTCGGCTACACGATGCAGACGCCGACCGAGGACCGGTATCTGATGCAGCGCCGCGATCTCATGAGTCAGCTCGCGATGTTGCTTGGCGGCCGCGCCGCCGAGGAAATCGCGCTGGGGGAAATTTCAACCGGCGCGCAGAACGACCTGCAGCGGGCCACCGACATTGCCCGTGCGATGGCAACCGAATGGGGCATGAGCGAGCGGCTCGGCGCGATCAATCTCGATGCAGGCAAACGCAGCCGCTTCCTCGACGTGCCGCAGGGCGCCGAACGCGGGCCGTACAGCGAAGACACCGCGAAGATGATCGACGAAGAAGTGAAGATGATCGTCACGGAGGCGCACAACGATGCGCGGCGGATTCTCATGGACAGGCGCGACCTGCTCGAGATCATCACGCGGCGGCTGCTCGAGAAGGAGGTGATGGAGGGCGACGAGTTGCGCGCGATTCTGGAAGGAACGTTCGTCGAGAATCAGGCCGCCCAGGATACCGCGACTACGACAACGGCAACGAACGCGCCGAGCACACAGTCCACCGCGTAGTGATACCGCCCCACCGTTGCTGAAACCGCAATCAGCAGAGACAACACCAAAAACACGCTGCCTGCCGCCGGGTTGAGCGGCAGCACTGCGAGGGCAGCGGCCAGAGCGCCGGCGACGTGGCCGCTCGGGATGGTGTTGGCCTGCACGCTCGCACGGTCGAGAATCGTGGCATTGAAGCGACGCATCACGAGTCCCCGCAGCGCGAGCGTCACGCGCGGCTCCAGCGATCGTGGAGGACGCGAGCGAAGAAACGGCAGCGCCGCATAACAGGCGAGCTCTGCGGCGAGCACGATCGTCCAATACCTCACGATTGCGGCAGCGCCGTGCGTGGCCGCGATAATCGCGCCGGCACCGACTACAAGGTAGTCACTCGTGTACACGGCTTCAAGCGCTTCCAGCATCCAGCGCGGCGCTCGTTCGAGCAATCGATCGAGCCGCAGCCGGTCGAACAGCTGCCGATCGCTTTGCAATAAACGGTCTTCGAGCGCCTGTTGTGGCGCTGTGAACAAAAGCCCGGAAAGCCAGTAGCCGCCGAGCAGAAATGCGCCCGGCGCGAAGAGATGGACCCAGAACGAGCTCAGCGTTGCCGCGCCGGCAGCGACCAGCGCAAAGCTGGCGCAAGCAACGATGACGACCGGCCGTCTCGCGACACCCCTGAGGCGGAAACCGGTGATGGTCAACAGAAGCCCATATCCGCCGGCGATCCAACCCCAGGGTGCCATCACCTGATAATGTGTGGTTTCTTCGCCGATGGGCTCAGAGGCAACTGGAAACTCTCTTGCCTTGCCTACAATGCAGTCCTATAATGCCTGCATTGCAGACATGAACAAGCCTGTTGTCCCCTACCTCGGCGAATTCGAATACGCCGTCCTCCTGTCGGTCCTGCAGGTGGAGGGCGCATACGCCGTTCCCATTCGCCGTGTGCTCGAAGAGCGCACCGGCAGACCTGTGACGCGCGGCGCGCTCTATACAGCGCTCGAGCGCCTCGAAGCGAAAGGGTGTCTGCGCTCGCGAATGGACGATGCGTCCGGCGAGCGCGGCGGCCGCGCCAGACGGTATTTCAACGTGACGCCGGCAGGTTTGCGCGCGCTGAAATCGACGCATGCGGTTCTCGCGAATCTCACCCGGGGTCTTGAAGCCATCCTGGAGAAGCCGTGACTTCCCCATCGACGCCGCCTGCTCTGGCCGAGCGCATCCTGTCGTGGCTGATTCGGGACCGTGACTGGCGCGACAGCATCGTTGGCGATTTGCGCGAAGAGTTCGCCGAATCGAGTCGACGCGATGGTCTCCGGCGGGCGCGTCGCTGGTACTGGCGAGAAGCGCTGACGATTGGGATGCGAGCGCTCATCACGCGCGGGGCCGCGCGACGCGCGCGAACGCGCTGGCCGCTCGACGCTGCGGAAATCGAGTCGTCGCGATCGTGGCGCGCCGGATTTGCACGAGACCTGCGGCATGCAGTCCGCGCAGTTGCCCGGCGGCCTGCGACCAGTCTCGTGGTGGTCGCGTCGCTCGCGCTGACGCTCGCGGCCAACAGCAGCATCTTCGCGCTGGTTGACGCGCTTGTCCTCCGGCCGTTTCGTTTTCCTGGTGTCGAACGTCT